>NZ_POYH01000079.1:18174-25688 GCF_002899995.1 Acinetobacter sp. AKBS16
CCCGATTTTAATGGCTGCATGGAAGCTCGCTCCCGCTTTGGCGGCTGGTAACTGTGTGGTGATTAAGCCAGCTGAGCAAACTCCGGTAGGTATTTTGTTAGTTGCCGAACTCATCCAAGATATCTTACCGCCGGGCGTACTTAATATTGTGAATGGTTTCGGTGCAGAAGTTGGCCGTCCGTTAGCGACAAGCCCACGTATTGCCAAAATTGCGTTTACCGGTTCAACTCAAACTGGGCAAATGGTGATGCAATATGCGACCGAAAATATTATTCCAGTCACGCTAGAGCTTGGCGGCAAGTCACCGAACCTTTTCTTTGAAGACATCATGGATAAAGAAGATGACTTCTTAGAAAAAACGCTGGAAGGTTTTGCCATGTTTGCCTTAAACCAAGGTGAAGTATGTACTTGCCCTTCTCGTGCTTTAGTACAAGAAAGTATTGCTGATCAATTTTTAGAGTTGGCTGTTGAACGTGTAAAACGTATTAAAACTGGTCATCCTCTCGATACTGAAACCATGATTGGTGCTCAAGCATCTTTGCAACAACAAGAGAAAATCTTACGTTGTATTAATACGGGCCGAGAAGAAGGTGCAGAACTCTTACTTGGTGGTAGTGGCCGTAAAGAAGTAGGTGATGGTTTCTATGTTGATCCGACTATTTTTAAAGGCCACAACAGCATGCAAGTTTTCCAAGAAGAAATTTTTGGTCCTGTACTGGCTGTGACAACATTTAAAGACTTTGACGATGCAATCAAAATTGCCAACGACACTATGTATGGTTTAGGTGCAGGTGTATGGTCACGTTCAGCCCATATTTCTTACCGTGCTGGTCGTGCTATTGAGGCGGGTCGTGTCTGGACAAACTGCTATAACATCTACCCTGCTCATGCTGCATTTGGTGGCTACAAGAAGTCTGGTATTGGTCGTGAAAACCATAAGATGATGCTAGATCACTATCAACAAACCAAAAACTTGTTGGTGAGTTATTCAACCAAACCAATGGGCTTCTTCTAAGTTTCGCACCAAGTTGATACCAAGCTATCAATGCTAGAAGGAAGCAAGATCATAAATTGTATAAAAAGCCGGTAATTTAAATTGCTGGCTTTTTTATTTAGTACAGTCAGCTCTCAGATTTTTACTATCTGGAATAAAAAAGCATCATCTAATATTTAAAGCACATCATTTAGGCATTGCTTTTGCATTCATTCATACAAACCAACTCGCAGGAGTATTGTATGAATCAACCAAAAACAGCTTCCGTTATTTCTTCAAGTGCAGAAGTCTCATCAGCAGAATATTTTGCTCAGCGCCAACTTAAACAAGGTACCGTGGGTTGGTTACTCCTGATTGGTTTAGGCGTAGCGTATGTGATATCAGGTGATTTTGCCGGTTGGAACTTCGGTATTGCCCAAGGAGGTTGGGGTGGTATGTTTATTGCCACCGCTCTTGCTGCCTTGATGTACCTGTGTCTATGTCTTTCTATGTCAGAAATGTCCACCATGATGCCGACAGCAGGTGGCGGTTATAGTTTTGCACGTGCTGCCTTTGGACCTTTTGGTGGTTATTTAACAGGTACAGCGATTTTAATTGAATACGCAATTGCGCCTGCCGCTATTGCCGTATTTATTGGTGGTTATTGCGAATCTCTATTTGGCATTAATGGCTGGATGATTTACCTCGCCTGTTACGCCATTTTTATGGGTATACATCTCAAAGGTGCCGGCGAAGCTTTAAAAATCATGTTTGCGATTACACTTGTCGCCGCTGTTGCCCTTGTCGTGTTTATTGGGGCAATGATTCCACACTTTAATGCACAAAATTTATTTGATATTCCAGTTAATACAGGTGGTGGCGCAAGTCTTTTTTTACCTCATGGCTACTTGGGCATCTGGGCCGCGGTTCCTTTTGCTATCTGGTTTTTTCTTGCAGTAGAAGGTGTTCCGTTAGCAGCAGAAGAAGCAAAAGATCCAGCCAAATCTCTGCCACGAGGTTTAATCGGTGCAATGCTCATCTTAACAGCATTTGCCATGCTTATTTTGTTCTTGGGTGCAGGCGCAGCAGGTGCAAGTACTTTACAAAACTCAGGTGCCCCTCTGGTAGATGCTTTGGTTAAAGTTTATGGCACCAACACTTGGCTTGCGACATTCGTAAACTTTGTGGGTTTAGCTGGTTTAATCGCAAGTTTCTTCTCAATTATCTATGCCTATTCACGTCAAATCTTTGCATTGTCACGAGCTGGATACTTACCTACTTCACTCTCGTTAACTAACAAAAATAAAGCTCCTTATCTGGCAATTATTATTCCGGGCATTATCGGGTTCTTACTTTCACTCACAAAAGAAGGCGATTCACTCATTTTAATCGCGGTTTTTGGTGCAACTATTTCTTATGTGCTGATTCTTTTATCCCACATCAAACTGCGCTTATCTAAACCCGATATGCCTCGCCCTTATAAAACTCCAGGAGGAATCATCACTTCAAGCATTGCACTAGTTTTAGCAGTCGCTGCTGTGGTCGCAGGTTTTGTTGTTAATCCGAAAGTGTGGTTTATTGCTGCCGGTATCTATGTCGTATTTATTGCTTACTTTTTGTTCTACAGCCGCTATCATTTAGTGAAAGGAACACCAGAAGAAGAGTTTGCAAATATTAAAGCCGCAGAACAAGAACTATAAATAAAAGGATGTAACTATGAGTTATCGCAATATTGTCGCCAATCAACAGTATCACTTTGCTGACCTAAAAACGTTAATGGCCAAAGCTACACCGTTACGTTCAGGCGATGAGTTAGCAGGTGTAGCTGCCAGAGATGCAACCGAACATGTTGCGGCACAAATGACTTTGGCTGATGTGCCATTAAAAACCTTTTTAAATGAAGTTTTAGTCGATTACGAAACTGATGAAATTACACGACTGATTATTGATGAACATGATCTGGCAGCCTTTGCCCCTATTTCACACTTTACAGTAGGCGATTTTAGAAATTGGCTACTTGGAGAAGATGCCACTGCAGAAAGCTTAAAAGCATTAGCATCGGGTTTAACCCCAGAAATGGTGGCTGCTGTCAGCAAAATTATGCGCAATCAAGATTTGATTTATGTCGCCAGCAAATGTGAAGTGGTCACCCAATTTCGCAACACAATTGGTTTAAAAGGACATCTTTCTACCCGTTTACAACCCAACCACCCTACCGATGATGTGCTCGGTATTTCAGCCAGTATTTTAGATGGTTTGATGTATGGCAATGGTGATGCTGTAATTGGCATTAACCCTGCCACGGATAACCTGCATAATTTGTCAGAGCTACTGAAATTGCTTGATCATGTCATTCAGGAATATCAAATTCCAACGCAATCTTGTGTACTTACGCATATCAGCTCAGGCATTCAACTGGCTGAAAAAAATGTACCGATTGATTTAATGTTCCAATCAATTGCCGGCACCCAACTGGCCAATGAAGGTTTTGGAATTTCACTTGATTTAATACAAGAAGGATATGACGCCACCCTCTCACTCAAGCGCGGAACCATTGGACAAAACGTCATGTACTTTGAAACGGGTCAGGGCAGTGCCCTATCAAGCAATGCTCATCACGGAGTAGACCAGCAAACATTAGAAACTCGTGCTTATGCAGTAGCCCGTAAATACAATCCGCTTTTAGTGAATACAGTCGTTGGCTTTATTGGTCCCGAATATCTTTTTAATGGCAAACAAATTATACGTGCAGGCTTAGAAGATCACTTCTGCGGCAAGTTACTCGGAGTACCAATGGGCTGCGACATTTGTTATACCAACCATGCAGATGCCGACCAAAATGATATGGATGTTCTCCTTACTCTATTTGGTGCCGCTGGCATTAACTTTATAATGGGGATTCCGGGTTCAGACGATGTCATGCTCAACTATCAAACCACTTCCTTTCATGATGCTCTCTATTTAAGACAACTCTTAGGTTTAAAACCCGCTCCTGAGTTCTCCGCTTGGCTTGAACAACAAGGGATTTTTAAACAACAAAACTCTCAAATTTGTTGGGCAGACCATATGCCTGACCAATTCTCTCGTCTGCTTATGAACTAGGGAGAACACCATGAAACTTAATCGTGATATTCAATATCCATCCTCTACCCATCAGGATCAGTGGGAAAAGCTCAAACAGTTTACCGATGCCCGTATTGCTCTGGGTCGTGCAGGTTGTAGTATCCCAACATGCGCTTTACTTGAGTTTCAGTTGTCTCATGCACAAGCAAAAGATGCAGTTTATCAAGAGATGGATATTTCCTACCTCTCGGAGCAATTAGCACAGCAGCAGCTGCAAAGTTTTCATATACAAAGTAATGCACCTAATAAAGAAATTTATCTTAAACGTCCAGATTTGGGGCGCCAACTTTCAAATCCATCAAAAGATACCTTAATTAAGAAGTATTCAGAAAACCCGCAACAGTATGATGTTTGTATTGTGGTAGGTGACGGTCTCTCTGCAAGAGCGATTGAAGCAAATGCTATCGTATTTATTGCAGCGCTAAGTGAACAAATTCAGCAAGAAAATTGGAGCCTTGCCCCGATTGTACTTGCAACAGGAAGCAGAGTTGCTTTAGGCGATGAAGTTGCAGAAATTTTTAAAGCATCCATGTTAGTCATGCTGATTGGAGAACGCCCTGGTTTAAGCTCTCCTGACAGTATGGGAATTTACTACACATGGAATGCATATTCAGGCTGTCTCGATTCCAAACGCAACTGTATTTCAAATGTTCGCTCAGCAGGTTTAAGTATTCCGGTTGCTGTACAACGTTTAATGGCATTAATGAGAAAATCAAAACAGCTTGGCTTTTCAGGAGTGAATTTAAAAGATGAACATCAACTTTCAAATATCGACCATAATGAAAACTCAAAGCTTTTATTTTAAATAGCAGGTTACGCGTAGATATTTCTTCCCTACAAAATATTTATGCCTAACAAGATTATCTTAACGAAAAATAGCAATTTTCAGGTATTGACGATTTGTATGGATATTTTCTTCTTTATATTTATCGCTATACTCCACCTATTGGTCCTCTCTAAATCATTTGTATGAACACAACAAACGCCTTCCCTAAAACTATTTATGCCATTCAGCATCTTGCTTTCGAAGACCTAGGTTCATTAGAAGATGTTTTTTATCAACTTGGGTTTCGCGTCCGCTATTTTGAAGCAGGTGTGGATGATTTAACCCCTGCTTTTACACATGACGGTTTAACTATTATTTTAGGCGGCCCAATCGGAGTTTATGAAACCGAAGATTATCCATTTTTAAAAGATGAAATCGCTTTACTCAAACAACGATTGGCAGCAGATAAACCTACACTTGGTATTTGCTTAGGCGCACAGCTCATTGCTCATGCACTTGGCGCCAAAGTATATGCAGGCCATCAAAAAGAAATTGGCTGGGGAGCCTTAAGCTTAAGTTTACGTCCTAATCAGGTATTATCACCTTTGCTTAATAATGTGCATGTTTTACACTGGCATGGCGACACTTTTGACCTGCCTGAAAACGCAGTGTTATTAGCTAGTTCAGAGATTTATACTAATCAGGCTTTTGAAGTTGGAAATAATATTCTTGCCTTGCAGTTTCATATTGAAACAACAGAAGAAAATTTTGAGAAATGGCTCATTGGCCATACATGTGAACTTCGCCATGCTGGAGTTTCAATTCCAAAACTGCGTGAGCAAAATATTGAATATGCCCCTGCACTTGAGCAAGCTGCATTTGAAATTATTCAAAAATTCTTAAAAAGAATTGGATATAGTGCTTAAATGAGTGATTTTTTAATCCGCATTAAATATAGCTTTTTACTACCTCGTATTTTTTGATTGTTTTTTAAACAAAAAAAGCTTTATATTTTATTTTTAGAAACATTTCAGAAAAATTTCAGTGTATTATTAATTTGTAACATAAAATATACGCTGATTTACTATGGATATCTGGAAGTTTATTAAAAGCTTTAATACGGTTAATACTTATTTAATGCTTTCAACTATGCTTCTCATACTATTAGTTCTTTATTTTTATGTGATTAACCCGGCCTAAGCTACTTTGCCAAGGACGTTAATCATAAAGAAAAAGAAAATATGAGAAGACACCTAAATAAAAAGCCCAACTTTACAGTTGGGCTTTTTTATATCTGCTGTTTACTCACCACATGGTATTCATCTTGCGAAAAAGTAAGAGATAATCAATCTCAACTATTTACTCACAACATGTTGTTCGTCTTGCGAAAAAGTAAGAGATAATCAATCTCTTACTTTTTCTCAGGCTTGAAGCTGTCTTTTAAGTCAAGAACACGGTTAAACACAGGCTTCTCAGGAGTATGATCGTATTGATCAGCAACGAAATAACCTTCGCGTTCAAATTGGAAGCGATCTTCTGGCTTCGCTTGAGCTAAAGCAGGTTCGATCACAGCTTGAACCACTTTCAAAGAATCTGGGTTTAAGTTTGCTAAGAAATCATCACCAGTTTCAGGGTCAGCTTCTGTAAACAATCGATCATAAATACGTACTTCAGCAGGAATACCTTTAGTTGCAGATACCCAGTGAATTACGCCTTTTACTTTGCGACCTTCAGGATTTTTACCTAAAGTATCCGGATCGATCGAACACTTCAGCTCAATGACTTCACCGTTTGCATCTTTAATGACTTCATTACACTTAATCACATATGCATGGCGTAAACGAACTTCACCATCAGGAATTAAACGTTTAAAGCCTTTTGGCGGTACTTCTTCGAAATCTTTACGGTCAATATAGATTTCTTTAGTCAATGGAATCACGCGCTCACCCATATCGACATTAGGATGACGAGCATGGGTAAGGTCTAAATCTTCCGGTAAGTTCGTAAGTGTTACTTTCAATGGATTTAACACTGCCATACCGCGCGCTGCCGTATTCTCTAAAGATTGACGAATACAGAACTCAAGCATTGCGACATCCACAATACCGTCAGTTTTAGACACACCTACACGTTTACAGAAATCACGTAGGCCTTCTGGTGTGAAACCACGGCGACGCATACCGACAACCGTTGGCATACGAGGATCATCCCATCCATTCACATAACCGCCTTCAACCAATTTACGTAATTTACGTTTAGACGTAATGGTGTAATCTACGTTTAAGCGAGAAGATTCGTACTGATGCGGCACAGCTTTAGACTTAACTTTTTCAACAATCCAGTCATAAAACGGACGGTGGTCTTGGAACTCTAATGTACAAAGTGAATGTGTGATTCCTTCGATCGCATCAGACAATGGATGAGCATAGTCATACATTGGGTAGATTTTCCACTTATCGCCTGTTTGGTGATGCTCTGAATGTAAAACACGATACAAAATTGGGTCACGCATATGTACATTCGGGCTTGCCATATCAATTTTGGCACGTAAAACAGCTTCACCCTCTTTAAGTTCACCATTGCGCATTTTTTCAAAACGAGCAAGGTTTTCTTCAACAGAAGCATCACGATATGGCGAATTTTTACCTGGCT
>NZ_POYH01000079.1:25775-26623 GCF_002899995.1 Acinetobacter sp. AKBS16
AAGCTACCACGATTTAATTTGATTTCTTCTGGAGACTGCAAATCAACATATGCATCGCCTTGTTCAATCAACTGAATTGCCCAAGCATAAAGCTGATCAAAATAACCAGAAGCATAACGTGGTTCGCCATTCCAGCTAAATCCAAGCCATTTCACATCATTGGCGATCCCATCAACATACTCTTGTTCTTCCGCATCGGGGTTAGTATCGTCAAAACGTAAATTACAAAGACCATTAAACTCTTCAGCAACGCCAAAGTTGAGGCAAATTGCTTTTACGTGACCAATATGTAAATAACCATTTGGTTCTGGCGGGAAACGCGTTACGATTTGTTTGGCACGTCCGGCAGCTAAATCATCAGTAATGACTTGGCGAACAAAATCTAATCCAGCCTGTTGTTCTTGCTGCGCAGAATCGACAGAGGCATGAGTATTCGGTGTCGGGTTGTTTGGCAGGTTCGAGACAACATCATTAGGCTTCATAGTGTATCAATCACTTCTTTGTAGATAAAATTTCGAAAAAATAAACGCTATCTTCATTTTTCACAAAGATTTTAACGTTTTTTACTTGCCTTGTAGTTTACAGTTTGCTTATGCTTCTCTCAACCAAAAACCCATGGTCAATTTGCCCATGTTTAGGAGATTAATGTAATGAGTTTTCCTCAAGTCGAATTAAACACCAACAAAGGTCGTATTGTTCTTGAGCTTAACACTGAAAAAGCACCGAAAACGGCTGCTAATTTTCTAGAATACGTACGTGACGGTTTCTATGATGGCGTGATTTTCCACCGCGTTATCGACGGTTTCATGATCCAAGGTGGTGGCTTTGACGAAAACTTCAAAGAAAAA
>NZ_POYH01000079.1:26690-28834 GCF_002899995.1 Acinetobacter sp. AKBS16
AACTCGTGATGCGATTGAAAATGAAGCTGACAACGGTTTAAGCAACGATGTAGGTACCATTGCAATGGCACGTACTCAAGCTCCACACTCTGCTTCTGCACAATTCTTCATCAACGTAAAAAACAACTCTTTCCTGAACCATACTTCAAAAACTGCACAAGGTTGGGGTTATGCTGTATTCGGTAAAGTTGTTGAAGGTATGGACGTTGTAGAAGCAATCAAAGGCGTACGTACAGGTAACCGTGGTTATCACGCTGACGTTCCTTTAGAAAACGTTGTTATCGAATCTGCTAAAATTATTTCTGAATAATTTTAGGATAAAGCTGTGACTTATCTGTTTATTTCAGATTTACACTTGTCACCTGAACACCCTCGACTCGTTCGAGGGTTTTTAGATTTGTTGGTACATTATCAAAATAAACAAACACAGCTTTATATTTTAGGTGATTGGTTTAATGCTTGGATTGGTGATGACTATTCAGCGCCTTGGCTCGACGAAATTGTCGAGGCTTTGAAAGTATTTAACCAAAAAGGGAATCGCGTTTATTTCCAAGTGGGTAACCGAGACTTTGCTTTAAATCAGGTTTTCCTTGATAAGTTTAATGGTGTATTACTTCCTGATATTTATTATCTCAACATTGCAGGTCACCAATACCGTTTGGAACATGGCGATGCGTTATGTACTGATGATATTTCCTATCAAAGATTTAAAAAAATTATCCGAAATCCCTTCCTAGTTGCTTTTTTACGCCGTACCCCCTTGAGTTTCCGCACAAAACTGGTCAATGGTTTTCGCAAAAGAAGTCATTCAGACAAACAGCAAAAAAGTTATGAAATTATGGATGTAAATGAACAAGCTGTTCTCTCTGCCCTCACAGATGTAGATATACTTATTCATGGACACACTCACCGTCCAGCAATTCATCAATTACAACATAAACAGCGGATTGTTCTTGGCGATTGGCGTGAAGATCATGCACAAATTTTAGAAATTTATCCCTCTTCACATCTGCAGCAAATCAAACTAACTGATTGGTATTATTAATTAATATTCAGTTATTTTTCAAATACTTGGCTTGTTTATTTAAATTAAAATCCCAGATCATACATAGACAGGTAAGGAATACAAATTTCCAGCTTATATGTCCATATTTTTGATATTCGATGTATAAAATTAAAAGACACAATACAAATGCAAAAATCAGAAAGGTTTTAACAACTCTAATTTCTCGCAGCTTACTCTTTGCATCTTTGGGCATTAAATTAAACATTTTCAATAAATTATTAAAAAATTTATATAAGTATTATATTTCTTTATCACATTAAAATGCAGATGTTTTTCTCTAAAATCGCGTATGATGCCAAAGATTAGAACCCTTCCATTGTAATAAGATTGATATGGAGTAAAGTATGGATTTATTAAATACGGTTAAAAGTCGCTACACTACCAAAGCGTACGATCCCGAGAAAAAAATTCCTCAAGAAAAATTCAATAAGTTATTAGAAATTTTACGCTTTACCCCTTCTTCAGTGAATATTCAACCTTGGCATTTCTTAGTTGCAGACAATCCTACTGCTAAAGAACGCATTGCCAAAGCCTTAACAGGACGATATGCCTACAATGCCCCCAAGGTTCTTGAGTCATCACATACTCTTGTATTTTGTACGAGAACAGATATTTCATCCGAATATTTAAACCAGTTACTTGAACAAGATGATTTAAGTGGTCGTTTTAAAGATGAGAAAGCCAAACTTGGTCAAAAGGATACTCGTCATGGCTATGTTGAGTTTTACCGCAATGAGCAAAAGAATTTATTCGGCTGGATGGAAAATCAAACTTTTATCGCTTTAGGACAACTACTGTTTGCAGCTGGTCTTGAAGGCATAGATGCAACCCCAATGGGTGGCTTTGACGAAAATGTTTTAAATGAAGAATTTGGCTTAAAAGAAAAAGGCCTGCGTAGCTCTGTAATTGTTTCACTGGGTTATAGAAGCGAAAATGACTTCAATGCGAAATTGCCAAAATCTCGTCTGCCGGATGAAGTTATTTTTACACATTTATAAGAATTCAGTGGAGTTCAAAAGAACAGTCTTTTGAACTCCTATTTCATAGCTAAGGCTAAACTCACCAGTCCGCTTATTCC
>NZ_POYH01000079.1:28936-30018 GCF_002899995.1 Acinetobacter sp. AKBS16
AATAATTCCTAGGATGGTAGGTAATTTTAATTTTTCTTTATATAAAACTACGCCACAAACTATTCCAAGTAACACGACCAAAATATTCATACTCGCAAAGACAATGGCCGGAGAATCTTTGAGTAAAATATGCGCTTTAACGTATAGGGCAATGTTTGAAAAATTTAGTACGCCTAGCATTAACCCAGCAAAAGTATTTTTAAAATGCCATGCTGAATTTTTTTGAAATATTAAATAAATAATCGATAAAACAAAGGCCGTTATAAAAATTAGATTTAAAGTCAAAGTAAACTGTAGGCCTAAGCTACTCGTATATTTTAACAAGATATCTACAGCGGCATATCCAAACCAGACACTCATCAAAGCAAAAATTGCTTTTTTTGACTGAGATCCGGAAGACTCGTTGAAATGACCTAATAAAATTAAGAGAACAGCAAAAATTCCCAAACCTATCCCTAATAATTTAAGAGAATTAAACTGCTCTTGGAAAAAGAAATAAGCCGCCAATAAAGAAAGTACCACGGACAGCCGCTGAGCAATTTCGGTTTTGACAATACCTGCGTACTCTAAAGATTTAGCAAGGCACAAAAAAATACTCGGTAGAATGACGCCTAAAGCCACTATTAGCCACCAAGGTGTATGTTGTATAGAAATATGCTGAATATCTGGCTTAAACCACAGATAACATAGCAAGCTGGCACTTGCGTAATTCCATGCAATCATTTGCATGGGTTGATATCCCTTTTTCTTTAAATTTTTAAGTAGTACAGAAACCAGAACACTGCACAATGCTGCAGCAAATATTAATACCATTTGCAAAGAACCTATTAATCTAAATTTTAAGAAACAGAGATGGACCGCAGGTAGCTTTAATATGCTTTTTTATAGTTTTAAAGCCATAAAAAAACCAGTCATCACTGACTGGTTTTTTTAAGCTAATCAATTAACGATTGTTTTCGTCGTCTTGACCATCTTCAAATTTAGAATCGTTATCAAAACCGCCTTGATGTCCGCCGAAGCCGCCTTGACCACCGAAACCGCCTTGACCACCGAAGCCACCTTGACCACCGAAGCCACCTTGA
>NZ_POYH01000008.1:0-19114 GCF_002899995.1 Acinetobacter sp. AKBS16
GCTTTTGCATCAGCCTCAGCTTTACGTTTAGCATCTTCAGCTGCTTTTTGCTGTTTAGCTTTCGCATCGGCCTCGGCTTTACGTTTCGCGTTATCAGCTGCTTGTTGCTTAGCCTTAGCATCTGATTCAGCTTTTCGTTTAGCTTCTTGTTGTGCTTGAAGTTTAGCGTTTTCAGCCTTTTGAGCTTCACGTTTTAGTCTTGCTTCAGTCTCCGCTTTACGTTTAGCTTCCTCAGTTGCTTTTTGTCTAGCTTTCGCATCGGCCTCAGCTTTTGTATTTTGTTCGGCTTTTCGTTTTTGTTCAGCTTCAGCTCTCGCTTTAGCCTCCGCTTGACGCTTAGCTTCGGCCTGTTGCTTCTGTGCTTCCTCTAAACGTTGTTGCTCTGCAGCTTGCTTTGCTTTAGCAGCTTCTTCAGCTTTACGCTTTTCCTCAGCTAATTTTGCTTGTTGTGCCTGCTCAGCTTTTTGCTTTTGAGCAGCAAGTTGTTGTGCTGTTGGAGGAGGAGGGGCAGCTGGAAGATTTTGAGGAAGAGTTTCATCCACAATCGGGCTTAGAACTTCTTCAGCCTGATTTTCTGCTACGGTTGGTTGCTCAACTTCTTTTGCCAAAGGTGGTGGTAAATCTTCTGGTTTAACTAAAACAGTGGTCAGCTTTTTTGGTTGTTCAGGTGGTTTACTCAAGCCTAAAAAAAGCAAGCCAACAATGGCAATTGCATGAACTCCAAGGGTGAAGCTCAATGCTATTGCATTTTGTTTAAAAGGAGGCTTTTGATTTTTATTCATAGCTTATTTTAAAGGCTCTGTCAGAAGGCCAACTTGAGTTAAACCTGCTTCTTGTAAACTTGCCATCAATGATACGACTTCTCCATAAGGGCGGGTCTTATCACCATTCACTAAAACTGTAAGTTGTTTATTTTCCTGCTCAGCTTGTTTTTGTGCTTCACTTAAAACAGACTCAAGTTTTTCAAGAGAAAGTGGCTCATTATCTTTGTAATCTTCATATTGAAGATAAATATTGCCATCTTTACCAATCGTGACCATGGCTGGCATATCTTTTGATTCAATTGGATGATTATTTGCCTGAGGTAAATCGACTTTAATACCACTGGTAATCATGGGAGCAGTCACCATGAAAATCACTAAAAGTACCAGCATTACATCGATATAAGGCACGACGTTCATGTCACTTTTTAATGGTTTTTTTATGCGCTCAAAGCGCCCTGAACGTTGAATGGCCATTATGCATCTTCCTGTGACGAACCCACAGATTGACGTTGCAATAAAGCAATCATCTCTTCGGCAAATAATGCACGATCAGAGTAGACACTTTCGCTTTTAGCTGTAAAGTGGTTAAAAGCCAATACCGCAGGAATTGCAGCAAATAGACCAATTGCAGTTGCAATAAGGGCCTCGGCAATACCTGGCGCAACTGTCGCTAACGTCACTTGGTCAACAGCAGCCAAACCAATAAAAGCATTCATGATTCCCCAAACAGTACCGAATAAACCGATATATGGGGCAACAGAACCGATACTTGCTAAAGTACCTAAACCATATTCAAGACTACCCTGATCACGACTTAAACCGACACGTAAAATACGTTCTGTTCCTTCGATCATTTGTGAGGTAGGAGCTTGGCGTTTTTTGAGTTTAAAAAACTCACTCAATCCTTGATAAAAGATATCTTCAAGGCCTGAGCGTTTTGAATTGAGTTGTGCGTTGTTGTAAAGCGTATTGAGTTCAGCACCAGACCAGAACATTTTTTGGAAATGTTCATCATCTTGGCGTGCTTTTTTATAACTCATATGTAACTTGGCAATCAGGTACCAACTAAAAATTGATGCTAACAATAAAATCAGCATGACCAACTGGACGACTGGACTTGCTTGTAAAATAAGGTCAGAAATATGCAGGGTTGATTCAATGTTTGTTGCCATAGTTACATATGCCGGTTGTTTTTTTAGTCTTGTTCCAATTCTTTACGAATAAGATCACGTATTTCTTCCGGAAGACGACGTGGCATTAGATCTTTACTTAAACATGCCAACTCAACCTCACCAGAAGCAAGCAAGATTTCACCACGATAAATATTTTGTTGCAACACAAATGACGCAGCTTTACATGAAACTACACGTGCTGTAACAGTAATTAAGTCATCCATTAAAATAGGACGCATATATTTTACGTCAATTTTATATACTACAAAGTTGTAGTCTTTTTGATGCCAGTAATGGTCAACGCCAGCAGCGCGGAGCCATTCTGTACGGGTACGTTCCATATAGCGAATGTGGTTGGCATGGTAAACAATACCACCTGCGTCCGTATCTTCAATATAAACACGAATGTTGAATTCAAAATGATTCGCCATGAGAGTATTCCGTTTTAGTTCACTATAGAGCTTTATATTTAAAATATGACTGTTGAATAAAATATCAGTTCTATCCAAAGCCATACATCTGCTTTTAAATACGGGGCAGTTTAGCAGATTGCATACTAAGTCCTATGGCACAACCTTTCAATCGCGACTGCTGTCTTTCTTCTTTAAAACGGAACACTCTATGGTGAGCATATTGTTAAGTTAAGACTGTTTCCATGCAGCCTGAACTTGTTTAGCGATATCCGGATAGTCTAAAACGAATCTTATATGTAGCTCGGTTCCTGTCTTTAAGGCCTTATCATCTACTATAAAAGAAGGGTTGTGATTTGGTGCAGCTTGGCTTAAGTCCTGATTTTCAGGTGTTGCTCCTAAGAAAACGAAGAAAGAGGGCATTAATTTCCCATAATAGGCAAAATCTTCACTTGCACTTGCATTATGGTCCAAAACATGAAGATTCGAATCTCCAACAGTTTTGGCTAATGTTGGCTGGGTAAGTTGAGTAAGAGCTTTATTATTCATGGTTACTGGAGCATAAGGCGCAATTTCAACTTTTGCTGTTACATTATTAGCTTGAGCGTTATGTTCCACCAGAGTTGGTAAGTTTTTTAGGATACTTTCTCGGATCTGTTCGTTGTTAGATCGAATAGTACCGATCATATTGACCTGTTCAGGAATCACATTTCCAGCTGTACCGCCTTGAATATTGCCAATACTAATAACGCCCATACCTTGGGTTAGGTCGGTTCTTCGGCTAATAAGACTTTGTAAATTATTAATCATTTGAGCTGATGCATAAATTGGATCTCTGCCTAACCAAGGGGTTGAGCCATGAACCTGTTTACCGTTAACTTGAATCCGTAAGTGATCGGCACTGTTTAAAATAGCACCATCTTTATAATATAGATGTCCGCTTTTCATGCCAGACATGACATGCATGCCAAAAATG
Organism: Acinetobacter sp. AKBS16; assembly: GCF_002899995.1. Taxonomy (NCBI): domain Bacteria; kingdom Pseudomonadati; phylum Pseudomonadota; class Gammaproteobacteria; order Moraxellales; family Moraxellaceae; genus Acinetobacter; species Acinetobacter sp. AKBS16. The sequence continues at coordinate 3,323 of NZ_POYH01000008.1, forward strand.
GCTTCTGGTTTGTAGTCTTTAAATGCACCATCCGCAATCATTTTTCTTGAGCCGATTTGATCACCATGCGTGAAGTTATCGATATCTGCTCCACCTTCTTCAGCGGGCTGAAATACAAAAATTACAGTGCCTAATATTTTATCTTTATTGGCCGCCAATATCTTTGCTGCACCTAATAACATTGCAGTGTGCGCATCGTGTCCACAAGCATGCATCACATAAGTTTCTTTACCTTGATAAATTGCTTTTTGTTTACTGGCAAATGGCACACCACTTTTTTCTTCCATAGGTAGCGCATCCATATCTGCTCTAAGCGCAATAATAGGGCCGGAGTTATTCCCTTTTAAAATGCCGATTACCCCTGTTTTTGCATAACCTGTTTTGACTTGAATGCCATAAGACTTTAATTCTTTTTGAACCAATGCAGATGTTTTAAATTCCATATTGCCTAGTTCAGGGTACTCATGGATGTGTTGTCTTAATTGAATGACCTGATTTTCATTTTGTTGTGTAGCATCTTTTACCCAATCCGCTAGGCTCAATTGACTTATTAGGGCAAGTGGAAAAATTAAAGCAGCTTTTTTGTACATATCCTTATCCTAAAAATATTATTGTTCAGAAGATTTAATATCTAGATTTCTTATAATTCAGTTTTTAAAAATATTAAAAAATCAATAAGGTATAAAGAAAGACTTAAAAGGTATAGAGTGGCTAATTTATTGATAAGACAATTTTTATTTGAGTTAAAAAGAATAGTTAAATAAAAAAAGGAAGAGAAAATTCTCTTCCTTTGGTTAGTTTTTAGGTTCAGGTGGCGTCATGCCAAACTGTAAATAAGATTGGTTGGTTGCAATGCGACCTCGTGCAGTACGCATAACATAACCTTGCTGAATTAAATAAGGTTCAATAACATCTTCAAGTGTTCCGCTATCTTCAGCCATAGCAGCTGCAAGGGCTTCAACACCAGCAGGTCCACCATCAAAACGTTCTAACAACATACTTAAATAACGTCGGTCTAAGGTATCTAAACCAGCTTTATCGACATTAAGCATATCAAGCGCACGTTGAGCCATTTCATGGTTAACTTCGCCTGTACCTTTTACTTGTGCATAGTCACGTACACGGCGTAATAAACGATTGGCAATACGCGGTGTTCCGCGTGAACGGCGTGCAACTTCTTCTGCACCCTCAACTGTAATGGGTACATCCATGAGGTTTGCAGATCGTGACACGATGTGAGTTAAGTCTTCTACAGAATAGAATTCAAGACGTTGCACAATACCGAAACGGTCACGTAGTGGTGAGGTCAACAAGCCTGCACGTGTGGTCGCAGCAACAAGTGTAAAAGGGGGTAAATCTAGTTTAATTGAACGGGCAGCAGGGCCTTCACCAATCATGATATCGAGTTGGTAATCTTCCATTGCCGGATACAGAATTTCTTCAATCACTGGTGAAAGACGATGAATTTCATCAATAAATAAAACATCGCCTTCTTCAAGGTTAGTCAGCATTGCAGCCAAATCACCCGCACGCTCTAAAACAGGCCCTGAAGTGGATTTGAGATTGCCACCCATTTCACGCGCAATAATATTGGCAAGCGTGGTTTTTCCTAAGCCCGGTGGACCAAAAATCAGTGTGTGATCGAGTGCTTCACCACGACCACGAGCCGCACCGATGAAAATTTCCATTTGCTCGCGTACGACTGGTTGCCCGATATAATCGGCAAGTGAAGTCGGTCGAATAGCCCGATCAAAATGATCTTCAGGTTTTTCTGTTCCACTGATTAGACGGTCTTGCATAGGTGTGTTTACTTCATCATTGATTTAAGTGCAGCACGAATAATATCGGCTGATTCAGTGTAATCGGCTTTAACCGCCGCAACAGCTTTTTGTGCCTCAAGAGGTTTATAACCTAGTGACTGTAAGGCTGCTTCTGCTTCTGCAACAGGTGAGTTCGAAACAAATTGAATCTGAGGCAGGGCGGCAGCGCTAGAAGTTCCTTGTGCCAAAGTTTTAAAACGGTCACGAAGTTCAATCATTAAACGTTCAGCTGTTTTTTTGCCTACCCCCGGAACTTTAACCAAAGTATTCACATCGTCATGTTCAATTGTGTGTACCAGCAATTCAACACTTAACGTAGAAAGAATACCTAATGCCATTTTCGGGCCCACACCATTTACTTTTAGTAAGGTACGGAAAATAGTTTTCTCTTGAGCATCACTAAAACCATAAAGCTGCTGAGCATCTTCACGGACGACCAAATGCGTCCATAGCGTAACTTTCTGGCCTTTTTGTAATTGGCAAAATGTTGAAAGTGGTGTATCAATTTCATAGCCCACACCATTTACATTCAGTAAGACAGTTGGGGCTTCTAGGGCAAACACTTCGCCAATTAAACATCCGATCATAGCGTAATTTCACTTATTCATAACTGTAAATCTGGTCGTTCTAAATGTATTAAAACGACACTAGCTGTATTTCTTTCTATATTAAGGCAGCTTAAAACAAGCCGATTTTATTACCTTGTAGCTCTTGAGCCAAGCTATAAGCCTGATGATCTGAAAACTTACTGATAATATCGAGTACCTGCATGATATTGCTGTAGTGGTTATTACTAAAGCGAGCACCGTACAAATTAAGAATAGACATCAAGCGCTGTTCTTTAAAGCTTAAAGATTTATGCGGCATCGTTAAGGGAACAAATGCATCAAGAATAGTTTGCAAACTTTGGTGAGCAATAATTTCTAAACCAGACTTTTGTGGGTGTTCAAAGATTTTTTCACGTGCCAGATTTTTGGCTGTTTCAATACCTGCCGCAATATCAGGCGAACAGTACTGTAAAAGACTACCTTTGAGCTGACCAGTAATAATTTCATAATGATGTTTGGCAAAAGCTGTAGTGACTTCATCAACCAGACGCTTCATAACACGACCACGCAATGCCGAAATTTTTTGTTGCCATGTACTGCTTGGAAGTGATAGCTCTTCAGGTTGACCATAATCTGCAATCAAGTTGAGAAAAATCGGTTCAACCTCTTGGTAATTCAGCATATTTAGAATAATGCCATCTTCTAAATCGATGAGAGCATAGCAAATATCATCGGCAGCTTCTAACAAATAGGTAAGTGGATGACGGCAGTAGTGATATTCACCTAATTGAATAAGTCCGAGCTGCTCAGCAATTTGTTTTAAAATTTCTTTTTCAGATTGATAACAACCAAATTTCGCTCGTTGGTGTGATGGACGATCGCCTTGAGACGCGATTGTTTTTGAAAGCCAAGGATATTTTAAATAAGCGCCTAAGGTTGCGTAAGTTAAACGCATGCCTCCATCATCTGGATGATAGTCAATACGGGTTAATAGGCGTAATCCTTGGGCGTTGCCTTCAAACTGACGGACATCGGCTTCTTCTTCAGGAGTTAATTTTTTTAAAAAATCATTATGTGAGGCATCGTCAAACCATTCACGAATTGCATATTCACCTGCATGCCCGAAGGGTGGGTTGCCAATATCATGAGCAAGGCAGGCCGCTTGAATAATTGCGCCGACATCGGCGGGAGAAATCCAGACAGGCAATTCATCTTTAATTTTTTCGGCTGCCAGCATGCCCATGGAACGGCCAATACAGGAAACTTCAAGCGAGTGAGTTAAACGGGTATGAATGCCATCATGCTGTGCTAAAGGATGAACTTGAGTCTTGCGGTTTAACTGACGAAAACTTTGTGAAAATATAATGCGGTCATAATCTTTATGAAATGGGCTTCGAGCCAGCTCTGTACTGCTTTTTTTACTACCTAAACGAACTGCAGATAGTAGTTCTAACCAACGCATTTGTTCCATTTATCATTATTCAAAACTATAAAGCCTGATCATGCCAAAAAAATGCTAAAAGCACTAGCTTGGTGCGACATAGTTTGTCTTAGTTCAGGTTTTATTATGTTATTGAATAAACATGAAACAATTTATTTTGAGCGAGAATGATTAAAAAAATGATTTTGAACAAAAAACACATCACTTCTTGCAGAATTAGGTTACAGAATACTGATTCTACATCTAGCTGATTTTAGCAAGACACAGTAGAATATGCGCTCTCTCTAAAGTCACATTGCGGTAAGGTTCACAAGACCTGCCCGTGGAGCCAAAATCAACATGTTTATCGTGGCCGGTGCAGCAGCACATTCTTCTTTTAAGAAAGCTCAACTATTAACACGTTTATCGTCAATTAGTTCTGTTCAATCTTTTGACAGCCAATGGGTCTATTTGTTTGATCAAGCGCTCAACGAGCAGCAACATCAATCTGCTTTGCAATTATTAAATGACGGTGAGTCTTTTGAACTTCGTCAACCTGCAAGTGATGAGATTCAGATTTTAGTAACACCACGTGTGGGTACGATTTCACCTTGGTCATCTAAAGCGACTGACATTTTCAAAAACTGTAATACTCCAGTTCACCGTTTAGAACGTGGTCTTTTATTTACCTTAAAAGGTGTTTCTGAAATTTCTAATGAAGTAAAACAAGTACTTCATGACCGTATGACTGAAACTGTTTTTGCACAAATTGAAGATGCAAAAGCACTGTTTTCAGAAACAGCACCAAAACCTTTAAATTCAATTGATATTTTAGGTCAAGGTAAAGAAGCATTAGTAAAAGCCAACAACGAATTTGGTTTTGCGTTATCTGAACAAGAAATTGATTATTTAACTGAAGCATTTACTCGACTTGGTCGTAACCCAAATGACATCGAGTTGATGATGTTTGCACAAGCAAACTCTGAACACTGTCGTCATAAAATCTTCGGTTCTGAATGGACAATTGATGGTGAAAAACAACCATTATCATTGTTCCAAATGATTAAAAACACTTATAAAGAGTCTCCAACTGACGTGTTATCAGCATATAAAGATAACGCATCTGTAATTGTTGGTTATGACACGATGCGTTTTTATCCTAAAGCAGATGAAAACGGTCATTTTGTTTACAAATATAAGAGCCAAGCTGCTCACATTTTAATGAAGGTTGAAACTCACAACCACCCAACAGCAATTTCTCCATTTGCTGGTGCAGCAACAGGTTCAGGCGGTGAAATCCGTGATGAAGGTGCAACTGGTCGTGGTGGTAAACCGAAAGCAGGTTTAACAGGCTTTACAGTTTCTAACTTAAATATTCCTGGTTTTGAACAACCTTGGGAAGAAAACTACGGTAAACCTTCACGTATGGCATCGCCATTACAAATTATGATTGAAGGTCCATTAGGTGGCGCGGCATTTAACAATGAATTCGGCCGTCCTGCATTAAATGGCTATTTCCGTACTTTCGAACAAAACGTAAATGGTGAAGTGAAGGGCTTCCATAAGCCAATCATGATCGCGGGTGGTTACGGTAACATTCGTCCTGACCATGTAGAAAAAGATGCGATTCAACCGGGTGACTTGCTCATTGTATTGGGTGGCCCTGCGATGTTAATCGGTCTTGGTGGTGGCGCAGCCTCTTCTGTAGACAGCGGTACAATGGGTGAAAGCCTTGATTTCGCATCTGTACAACGTGAAAACCCAGAAATGGAACGCCGTTGTCAGGAAGTGATTGATACTTGCTGGCGTTTAGAAGACTTTAACCCAATCGTGTCTATTCATGACGTAGGTGCTGGTGGTTTATCAAATGCAATGCCTGAGCTTGTAAACGATCATGAGTTAGGTGCAGTTCTTAACCTTCGTAAGATTCCTTCATTAGAGCCGGGCATGAGCCCAATGGAAATCTGGTCAAATGAAGCACAAGAGCGTTATGTTCTTGCAATTCGTCCAGAGTCTTTAGAACAGTTCGAATCAATCTGTGCTCGTGAACGTTGTCCATTTGCCGTGTTAGGTGAAGCAACTGAAGCACGCCACTTAACTGTTGAAGATCCATTGTTCCAAAACAACGCAGTTGATATCCCAATGCAAGTGATGCTTGGTGGTACACCGCGTATGCAACGTTCTTATGAAACAATTGAACGTAAAGGTAACGAATTTGACGCTTCAAAAGTTGATTTGAAAGATGCGATTTTCCGTGTATTGAAAAATCCTACAGTTGCGTCTAAGTCATTCTTAATCACTATTGGTGACCGTTCAATTACAGGTATGGTGGCACGTGACCAAATGGTTGGTCGTTGGCAGATTCCTGTTGCAGATGCAGCAGTAACGACTACCAGCTTACAAGGCTTCACTGGTGAAGCAATGGCAATGGGTGAACGTCCACCAGTTGCATTGTTAAATCCAGCAGCGTCTGCTCGCTTGGCAGTTGCTGAAGCAATTACCAATATTGCATGTGCAAACATTGAACAAATTAGCGATATCAAACTTTCTGCAAACTGGATGGCTGCTGCTGGTCAAAAAGGTGAAGACCAAGCATTGTTTGAAGGTGTGAAAGCAATTGGTATGGAAATGTGTCCTGCTTTGGGAATTGCGATTCCTGTAGGTAAAGATTCACTTTCAATGCGTACCACTTGGAACGACAACGGTGAAGATAAAGCCGTAACATCTCCAATGACTGGTGTAATTACTGCATTTGCTCCAGTAGCTGATGTTCGTAAGACTTTAACACCTGAACTTAAGAATTTAGAAGACTCAGTACTTGTCCGTATTGATTTATCTAAAGGACAATTCCGTTTAGGTGGTTCGATTCTTGCGCAAGTATATAAAGCAATTGGTTCAGTCACTCCAGATGTTGATAGTTTTGATGATTTCAAAGCGTTCTTTGCTTTAATTCAAGACTGGAATAACCGTGGCTTGATTCAGGCTTACCATGACATCGGTGATGGTGGTTTACTCGCAACTGTAGCTGAAATGATGTTCGCTTCGCGTTTAGGTGTAGCATTAGAAGATCAGACTACTGCTGGTTTATTTGCAGAAGAAATTGGTGCCGTGGTTCAAATCAAAGCAGCTGACTGGGAAGCTTTACAAGCAGAAGTTGCTGCTTCTAGCTTAAAAGATGCAATTGCAGTAGTTGGTCGCGTAAATAACACCGATCAATTATCTGTAAATGGCTTAACTTTAGAGCGTGCAGAGTTACAACAGGCTTGGTCTGAAGTATCTCATCAGATCCAACGTTTACGTGATAACGTTGAAACTGCTGACCAAGAATTTGCTTTAATTACTGATAAATCACATCAAGGTTTAATTGCAAAACCAACATTTGATTTAAATGAACCTATCGAAGCACCGTTTATTAATAGCCGTCGTCCGAATATGGCAATCTTGCGTGAGCAGGGTGTAAATGGTCATATTGAAATGGCAGCAGCTTTCGATAAAGTTGGCTTTAACACAATTGACGTACACATGAGCGACTTACTTGCTGGTCGTGTGAGCCTAAGTGATTTCGAAGGTTTAGTGACTTGTGGCGGTTTCTCTTACGGTGACGTAATGGGTGCAGGCGGTGGCTGGGCAAAATCAGTTCTGTTCAATGCAAAACTACGTGATCAGTTTGAGCAATTCTTCCACCGTGAAGGTACATTTAGCTTAGGTATCTGTAATGGTTGCCAAATGTTGTCACAATTAGCGCCACTTATTCCGGGTGCTGAACACTGGCCACGTTTCCACCGCAATATGTCAGAAGTTTTTGAAGCACGTAGCGTAAACGTTCGTGTTGAAAAATCAGTTTCTGTATTACTTGATGGTATGGAAGGTTCAATTTTACCGATTGCTGTAGCACATGGTGAAGGCCGTGCGGTTGCTAGCGAAGCTGATATTGCAAGCTTAAATGCAGCGAATCAGGTTGCATTGCGTTATGTTGACAGCCATGGTAACCCGACTCAACATTATCCATTGAACCCAAATGGTTCACCGGAAGCGATTACGGGCGTAACGTCTAAAGATGGTCGTGCAACGATTATGATGCCGCACCCTGAGCGTACTTTCCGTGCTATCCAGCATTCTTGGAAACCAGAAGAGTGGACTGAAGACGGTGCTTGGTTACGTATGTTCCGTAACGCACGTAAGTTTATTGGTTAATATAAAAATTGAAATAAGCCACCGTAAGGTGGCTTATTTGTATGTAGTACAATGTGAATAGAATAAATAGTAGAGAAGAAAAATGAAGTCAAAAATCCATTTCCGTGAGTTTGCACTTTTGATGGCATTACTCATGTCTATCGTGTCTTTTTCGATAGATGCTGTGTTGCCTGCTTTAGGTGAGGTTGGACGAGTTTTTGAATTAAAGAATAATAATCAGACCCAGTGGGTCATTATTGGTATTTTCTCCGGCATGACAATAGGGCAGTTGATTGCAGGACCACTTTCCGATGCGATTGGACGAAAACGTATTTTATTTACCGGTATTATCATCTACTTTTTGGGAAGTTTATTGTGCTTTACCACACAAAGTTTTGAATGGTTTTTAGTAGGTCGCTTTATTCAAGGTATTGGAGTTTCAGGTCCTTATGTTGCCTCAATTTCCATTGTGCGAGATAAATACAGCGGCGCTCAAATGGCCCGTATTATGTCCTTAATCATGATGGTATTTATGGTCGCTCCAGCGATTGCACCAAGTCTGGGACAACTCATTATTCATTTCTTTGGTTGGCGTGATATTTTTGTTTTATATATGATCTATGCCACAGTCGTTGGAGTGTGGGTCGCTTTACGATTAGAAGAAACGTTGCTACCAGAAAACCGTTTACCTATGCGTTTACAAGCATTTCAAGATGGGTTCAAAGAAGTTGTAAGTAATAAAACCACCATGAGCTATTTGTTATGTGCAGGCTTTTGCTTTGGGGGATTTATTGGTTACTTAGGTACTTCTCAGCAAATTTTTATGCAGCAGTTTGGTAAAACCGGGCAAGAGTTTAGTGCTTATTTTGCTGTGCTTGCTGGTGTAATGGGCATTGCTTCATTTACCAATTCTAAAATTGTCATGAAGTTTGGTATGCGTCCAATCTGTATTTATGGCTTTCTCTGTCTGTGTTTAATTTCATTAATTTTCTTAGGGATTCAACTTATAGGTGTGACTGTAGCATTTTGGATGTTTATGCTTTATGCCTGTATTTTATTTTTATTATTTGGAACTTTATTCGGTAATTTAAACGCGATTGCAATGGAACCTATGGGACATGTAGCTGGTATGGCATCAGCTATTATTGGTGCAGCTTCGTCCGTATTGTCACTTATTCTTGCCTCTATTATTGGGCAATTATATAACGGCACATTAATACCAATGACTGGTGGCTTCGTCATTTTATGTGGTTTAGCATTTATGATGACCGTATATGAGAACAGATATTTAAAGAAATCGAATGCTTAAAATGATTCAGAATAATGATAGCTCACTGAATTAGAAAAATTTTCTTCAAACTTAAAGTAAAGGTAAGAAAATACGTTTTTTAAGTACTTTAAGAAAATCTATAAGAGTATAGACATAAGTGCATTTAACCCCTTATGCTTGGATTGCTGTTGGTTCAATTTTTGCTTTCTCTGTAACAACGATAAAAATCGGAGATCAAAATGATGAAAAACAAAAATCATATAAGAACGATGTACACAAGAGATAAAGGTTGGCGCTTATTTGGCTTGGCGCTTGCCCTGCAAATACTTTTTATTGGAGCAAATTATTTAGCAATGATGAGCTGACTTTGATTCGGAGTCTTCTTAAAGGGTATGATTTAAAGCAAATTTACTAGTTTTGAGTCATTCTATTCATGTTAAAGCTGATTTATTATGTACCTGAGTCACATCTTGAGTCGACTAAACAGTCTATATTTGTGGCCGGAGCAGGTGGGATAGGGAACTATGAACAATGTGCTTGGCAAGTTAAAGGAATAGGGCAATTCAAGCCAGTTAAAGGAGCTGACCCTTATATAGGAGAGCTAGGTGAACTTGAACAAGTTGATGAATGGCGTGTTGAAACGATTGTGCTTGAAGAAAAGGCAAGTGCAGTGGCAAAAGCATTAAAGGCAAGCCATCCTTACGAAGAGCCTGCCTTTGAGTTTATTCAAATCATAGAAGTTGATTTTTAATTAAACTGTGAAAAGTCCGGTTTACGTTTTTGCATAAATGCCTGTACAGCTTCTAGCATTTCTGGTGATTGAACGCGTTGCATAAAGATTTCTGCTTCATGGTCAATACATTCAATAATCTGATCTAAATCATGTTTCATTAATGCTTTGGTTTGTTTTAATGAAGCAAGCGGTAAAGCTGTTAAGTGTTGGGCAGTTGCCTGAGCAGTGGCATAAGCATCTTCAACGATTTCATTCACTAAACCGGCTTGTACAGCAGTTTCTGCATTGAACTTTTTGGCAGTAAACAGTAGTTCAGCTGCTTTGTGATAACCAGCTTGTTTAACCAATAATTGACTTGCACCACCTTCAGGAGAAAGCCCAAGGCTAACAAAAGGAATTTGAAAGAGGGCCGTATTGTCGGCAAAAACGAGGTCTGCCTGTAATAAAATCGTAACACCAATACCAATTGCCACGCCTTTTACTGCAATAATAAGCGGCTTCGATAATCTGGCAGCAGATTTAAGGAGTACAAATGGAGGAACTTGACCTGCTGGACCAGCATTCGGATTTTGTACAAAACCCATAAAATCTTTCATGTCATTACCAGCGGTAAAGTCATGTTCGGCACCACGTAGAACGACTACTCGTACATCTTTATTTTGGTCGGCTTCATCAAGTGCTTTGGCAATCCATAAGTAAAGTTCGCCATATAATGCATTTTTTGCTTCTGGGCGATTTATGGCTAAGGTGAGTACGCCACCTTCTAAATTTGCTTGTAAATGTTGATGAGGTTGTTGAATACAGCTAAGTGTCATCGTACTATCCTTGCTTTAAACCACGTTGTTGATTTTTAGGTTCTCATTATGGCGCATATTTTTTGTAATGAGCGTAACTGGTGAGTTCATAAAAAGTGAAAAATTAATTATGTATACATTTGACTATCTCGTTTTTATAGGTCGTTTTCAGCCATTTCATTTGGCACATATGCAAACGATTGAAATTGCACTGCAACAAAGTCGCTATGTGATTTTGGCTTTAGGTTCTGCCCAAATGGAACGTAATATAAAAAATCCGTTTCTTGCAATTGAACGAGAACAAATGATTTTATCTAATTTTTCATTAGATGAGCAAAAGCGCATTCGTTTTGTACATGTGGTTGATGTTTATAATGATGAGAAGTGGGTAAAACAGGTTAAATCATTAGTAAATGGTGTAATAGAACCGAACTCAAAAGTTGGTTTGATTGGCCATTTCAAGGATGAGTCATCTTATTATTTACGACTATTTCCAGAATGGGTGATGGTCGAACTTGATAGCTTGAAAGATTCGATTTCTGCAACTCCAATGCGTGAAGCCTACTATCAGGGCAAAATTAAAACGGATGCATTTCCCAAAGGCACCATTCAATTTTTGGAAGAATTCCAAAATACACCGTTATATTTACAGCTACAACAAAAGTTTTTACAGGCAGACCATTCAAATATTGAGGAAACCGTGTCGTCTCATAAAGAATGAGTCGATCTAACTAAAGAATCTCTGGTTTTTTTAAGTAGTTTGAATTGTTTGATACCTTTTTGAGTCTACTTTAAAAACCTGCAAATTGTTGTGTCCAGTAGCTTCTTTGTTTAGCAGACTGGTCAGAAGCACATGCAATGGCATATTCGGTATATCTAGGGTTCATGATATTACTGCAATGCAGAGGACTGGCGATCCATTTAGCCATGACCTCATTTAAAGTTTTTTGTCCACTCGCGACATTCTCACCATTGGCTTTACTCAGCATATGATATTTTTTTAATCTCGCTCTTAAATCTAAACCTGTTGAGCCAACATGTCCAAGAAAGTTGTTATTTGCCATATCTTTAGAGTGAGCACTTGCACCTTGATATAAATTATTATTCCAGCTTAAAGGTTTAGCTGCAGAAAAATACTGCTGACCACATTGACGAGGATGTTGTCGAATTTCATTAATTGCATTAAGCATAGCTTGTCGGTAAGCAGGATTTTGTAAGTCTTGGCAGCTTATTTCTATCGATGATTTTTGAACTTGTGGTGTAGAAGAGCTCAGTGTAGGAGGAGTGCTTGATGAATTAACGGAGCAGGCAGCAATAACAAGGCTACAAGGCAATAAAGTACAAACTTTTAGTAGATTCATAGCAATGTCTGAGTTCGAGTTATTTTAATATTTTTATCATACGCCAAATTAAAATGGCTGAGCAATTTATGTGCGTGTAAAAAAGCGAGTATTCAACTCGCTTTTTTGTTACTCAAGCTTATTAAGCTGTTTGTAATGCTTTTAAATCTTCTAAAACCTGTTCAGCATGGCCGGCTGCTTTCACCTTACGGTAACTTTTAACTAAGGTTTTATTATGGAAAATAAAAGTAGAGCGTTCGATCCCCATTACTTTTTTCCCATACATATTCTTTTCTTTAATCACATCAAAGTGTTTGCAAAGTACTTCTTCTTTGTCACTAATTAAATCGATTGTTAGTGCCTGTTTTTCTGTAAAGTTTTGATGGGCTTTTACCGAGTCGCGTGATACTCCAAAAATGCGAGCACCTAAAGCATCAAATTGATCTTTTAAACAAGAAAAGCCGACAGCTTGTGTTGTACAGCCTGGCGTTGAGTCTTTAGGGTAGAAGTAAATAATCAGCCATTCATTATCGACTTCAGCCAAATTAACTTCGCCGTGTGTGGTTGGGAAAACCTGATTTGGCAGTTGAATATTCTCAGACATTTCTTATCCTTTAAAAGTTAAATTTGATCTAATTCAAGTGGTAAAAAAGCATATTCTTCATGATAAACAATATCGAGCTTTCTTACAGGAATAGCTTTGTTAAAAATTGGACCATCAATCACAGTGGTATGAAATTCACCGCCTTCTCCACATGGATCAATTCCACGGTTTTCAAGTTCCTGTATATATTCTAACGATAACACTTGACCCAAATCTTCCACCTTCATCCCGAGTTTAAGGTTTACAGTCACAACTACACTCTGAAACCCAAGTTGAATAAATTCTTCAACAACTTCACGATGGGGCCGTAGCCAGAGCGGCATTCCTAATTTAAGGCCCACTGATTGAGTAACACGATCATGCCAACAACCATGTTCCGGCATATCTAAATCACCTGTAACCAGTACCTCAGCACCTTTTTGTTTGGCTTCATTTAATAAGTTGATGAATTTATTTTCATAGTCATTCCAGCTAGATGAGGCCATAAATACAGGTAAGCCAATTGCTTGTGCTTGCGCCCGAATAATATCAAGTGGCATTGCATGTGAACGGGAGCGTTGTCCTTGCTCTTCTAGCATAACGATTAAACCCATTACGTTACCGGTTTGCATGGCATGATAAAGTGCAAGAGAGCTATCTTTACCTCCACTAAAGGAAACAATTGACGGTCTGTTATGTGCGTTAGTTTTCCATTGGTCTTGCATGGCTTATTTCAAATGGCGAGATCGGTGTCATTTTAACAGAGCTATAAAAAAGCCTGCATAAATGCAGGCTTAATTTGGAGCAACAAAAGCTTATTTTTTAGGAGCTTGTTGTTGAGCTGCTTTCATTGCTTCTTCAGTTAATTTCTCAAGCTTAGTTGTTAACTGAGGACCGAAACATGCTTTAAGGTCACGGTTTTGCTGTTGTACAAAAGCTAAAGAGCTTGGGCTTTTCTTCGCATTGATTGCGCTTTGAATTTCCCATTTTTGTGCTTCAGTCACTTTACCTTGCGCTTCAACTTGGCAGCTACAGAATTTGCTTACTTCAGCTGAACTTAATTTACCGCCTTTTGCAGTTTGGTCTTTACAAACGTTGATTAATGCACCTTTAACGTTAGTGCTTTTATATGCTGCTTGAACTGGGTTTTCAGCTGCTTGAGCTGAACCAGCCATAAGTGCAGCTGCTGAGAATAAAGATGAAAGAATAAGATTTGATTTTAACAACTTCATAAATTTTACCTACTTATTGCGGTATATAGCGTGTTGGATCGGTAACACCAGCATCGATAAAGCCTTCTTTACGCAAACGGCAACTGTCACATTTACCACACGCACGTCCTTGAGCATCTGCTTGGTAGCAAGATACCGTTTGACTATAGTCTACTCCATGTTCAATCCCTAAACGTATAATATTCGCTTTGGATAAATGTAACAGGGGTGTTTCAAATTTAAGAGGTTTTCCTTCTACGCCAGCTTTAGTTGCTAAACGAGCCATATTGGCAAAAGCATCAATAAATTCTGGGCGACAGTCAGGATATCCTGAATAATCAACAGCATTGATGCCGATAACAATCGCTTCAGCATTGAAAACTTCTGCTGCTGCTAAGGCATAAGAGAGGAAAATTGTGTTACGTGCTGGTACATAAGTTACAGGAATACCTTCTTGTAATTGTTCTGGTACAGCAATGTTATGATCTGTAAGTGCAGACCCGCCTAAATTGGCTAAATCGATATTAATTACACGGTGTTCAACACCTGCACGCTGAGCTAATGCTTTTGCGGCATCAAGTTCAGTGGTTGAGCGTTGACCATACATAAAACTAATAGCAATACATTCATAGCGCGCTTGTGCCCAAGCTAGGCAAGTGGTTGAGTCTAAGCCGCCTGAAAGTAAAACAATGGCACGAGGGCGCATATTTTTCTCCATATTCGGAATGATTTATTTTATTGAACGATTAGCGACCTGATTCATCGTTCCAGAGCAGTTTATGTAACTGTAGCTGGAAACGTACAGGCAGTTTGTCGTCCAGTATCCACTGTGCCAGATCACGTGCTAAACGTGGCAGGCCAACAGCACCTTTTTCAACTGCAAAAGCAGGGGAGAACCAGACAGTACTGACTTTGGTTTGCAGTTGATATTGTTCAACTTGTTGTTTTGACCATTCATAGTCTTCACGATTACAAATCACAAATTTGATTTGGTCACGCGGTGTTAAATGGTCAAGATTACTGATGAGATTACGGTGTTCTTCACCAGAAGTTGGAGTCTTTAAGTCGAGGACTTTTGAAACACGCGGATCCACTCTTGATACATCAAGAGCGCCACTGGTTTCTAGGGAAACGTCAAAACCGGCGTCACATAAACGTTGTAATAAAATTAAGCAATTGGGTTGTGCTAGGGGTTCACCGCCTGTTACACAAATATAAGGCGTTTGATATTTTTCAGCCGTTTCAATAATGTGCTCAAGTGATAAGCGTTCGCCACCTTCAAAAGAATAGGTGGTGTCGCAATAACTACAACGTAAAGGGCAACCTGTGAGACGAATAAATACAGTCGGTAGGCCAGAGGCATTTGCTTCACCCTGCAAGGAGTAAAAAATCTCGGTAATGCGTAGACCGGACGCAGGGTTAGAGACAGGAATTGCAGAGGAACGTAAGGAAGCCATTCTAGAAATACCACACTATATAAAAAATAACATCTCTACGATCAGTGTTGATCGTAGAGATGTTTGATCAAACTGAAATTAGTCAGCGCGTAACAAATCGTTCAAACTTGTTTTTGCACGTGTTTGTGCATCAACTTTTTTCACGATAATTGCAGCGTATAAGCTGTATTTACCATCAGCTGACGGTAAGTTACCTGGTACAACAACTGAGCCAGCAGGAACACGGCCGTAATGGATTTCACCAGTCTCACGATCATAAATACGTGTAGATTGACCGATATAAACACCCATAGAAATAACAGAGCCTTCTTCGACAATAACACCTTCAACGATTTCAGAACGTGCGCCGATAAAACAGTTGTCTTCAATAATGGTTGGGTTAGCTTGTAATGGTTCTAAAACACCACCGATACCAACACCACCTGATAAGTGAACGTTTTTAC
>NZ_POYH01000080.1:0-34468 GCF_002899995.1 Acinetobacter sp. AKBS16
ACTTTTGCCTGTTAAATCGCCATATTGTGTAGGTCGAGTAAGATCTAACCCAATGCGTGTAGTCGCTGCAGATACATTTAAGGAGTCCTGTCTTGGGTCATCTTTATTCAAAGGATAGTTAGCACCATTTGAAATGCTGCCATTTGACCCCTTAAAGTCATAGGTTGCATCTACACGGACATTCCCATAAAGCTTGACTTGCGTTTGGCCATCAGGCATTTGCATCCAACCCGGTTTGCTCTGAGGAACGGGTGAGCTTGCTGCAATTGTAGTTGGCGGCATTGTTGGAGTATTTACTACAGTTACCGCTTTTTGCTGATTTGATAATTGCTGGACCAGTTGCTTTAACTCACTAACTTCTTTGCGTAAAGCATCTACTTCCGCATCAGTAGCAGCATGAGCTGGCATAACTACACCAGTTAAGCTGATAGTGCTCATTGCAAGAATTAATGTTTTGATATTTTTCACAGGCATTCCCCACATTGGATATAAAAGATTTCCAATATGTGCATAACAAAAAGAGTGCCAACTTTTTAAAATTGTTTAAACTCATTGATTTTAATTAAGAAATTATAAAATTTTTAAAAATTAAATATGCTTTTATTCATATACTAATTAAATCATTGAAGAGTTATAGGCTATAAGTAATTGAAAATGCGCTATGAACGTTATACTACTGCACAGTTAACAAGCAAAAGTTAAGTTAAGAGGGTGGTAAAGCTTAATTCTCTCTTTTAATGATATTTGATTTCCAAAGTAGGCTTAGCTTTAGGATATACTGTAATTTATAAAGCGTGTTAATTGGAGCAAAGAATGGAGTTAGACCGTTTTGATAAACAAATTCTGGAAATTTTGTCTCATGAAGACCTGAATTTGAATGAGCTTTCAGAACGGATTAATCTTTCAGTTAGTTCTGTTCATCGCCGAATTAAACACTTGATTGAAGCTAATATCATGGGGCAACTCAAAAGAGAAATTAACTTTAGCAAATTGGGTTTTACTTTGCATATTTTGCTACAAGTCTCTTTAAGCAAGCATGATAGTGAGACATTTGATAAATTTCTTTCTGAAATTGAAGCCATTCCTGAAGTAACAAATGCTTTTTTGGTGACTGGTCAAAGCGCCGATTTTATTCTTGAATTAGTTGCACGTAATATGGACGACTACAGCGAAATTTTATTAAGACGGATTGGTAAAATTGATAATGTCGTTGCTCTGCATTCGAGCTTTGTCATTAAAGAATACAATGTATTTAACTGCTATAACTTATTAAATAAAGTATAAAAAAACGCACCAGTTGGTGCGTTTTCTCGTCTTAGGCATCAAGTTGCGCTAAAACTTCATCACTAAACTCAACGTTTGTATAAACGTTTTGTACATCGTCTAAATCTTCAAGCATATCAATGAGTTTCATCACTTGTTTAGCTTGATCAATATCAGTGATTTCTGCTTTAGTAGAAGGGCTCATCACTACTTCAGCATTGTCTGATTTTAAACCAGCAGCTGCAAGAGCATCTTGAACCTCACCAAAAGTCTCTGGAGAAGTGATTACTAAAATTTCATCTTCTGAAACTTCAATATCTTCTGCACCAGCTTCTAAAGCAACGTCCATGATCTTATCTTCTAAAGAAACATCGTCAAAAGTAATCTCACCACGTTTGGTAAATAGGTAAGCAACAGAACCTGCGGTACCTAAGTTACCATTAGTTTTGCTGAAACAATGGCGAACATCTGGAACTGTACGGTTCAGGTTGTCTGTCATTGTTTCAACAAGAACAGCAACACCACCTACACCATAACCTTCGTAGGTTACTTCTTTTAAATCATCATTATCTTCACCACCCACACCGCGTTGAATTGCACGGTTAATGGTATCTCGTGTCATGTTGACAGAAAGCGCTTTTTCGACAACGGCACGAAGGCGAGGGTTACTGGCAGGATCTGCACCACCAAGTTTTGCAGCAGTGACAATTTCACGAATATATTTAGTAAAAACTTTACCGCGACTGGCATCTTGTTTCGCTTTACGATGCTTAATATTGGCCCATTTAGAATGACCCGCCATGGAAGTGAACTCCAAAAATTAAAAAATGCAAAAGTGACAGAATATTAGCATAGGCATGGTTTTCTTGAAAACTGTTGCCTTACGTTTTGTTAGCCAATTAAATAAGCTCAGAGAGCCTAAATTTACATAAAAATATAGGCTCAAACTTCATGAGAGAGTTAGCTAGTTAATTTTCACATCAATATCATATTGCGCATAAAGTTCTTTAATCGTTTCAAGATCTTTCTGTAAATCCGTAGGATAAATCTTACCTAAAATACCGCCTTTTTTGGTTCTTGCATTTGCATACATCAGTACAATTGGAACATTTGCTGCCTTAGCAATATGCCAAAAACCGGTTCGAATAGGTTTGCGTTCCGATCCATCTTTGGCACGCGTTGCTTCAGGTGCAATCACTAGGTTAAATGTATCACTACTTTGGAATTTTTCGACCATTTGAGAGACGATATCTTTGCTTGCTTTTCGGTCAACGGGAATGCCACCTAGCTTTTCAAGGATAGGCTTCATTGGACCTTTGAAAAGTTCTTTTTTTATTAGTGTATGAATTTTTAAATCTAATATTTGAAACAAAGCAATCGATAAGATCGCATCAAGGTTAGAAGTATGTTCAAAACCGATAATAACTTGTTTTTTCTCAAGAATTGTAGGATCTGCATCATAGGTCCAACCAACTGCTTTGAAGATAGAATTGCCTAAAAACTTTTTCATAGAGATGTGGGAGACAATAAGGTTGCAGAATTCTAATATGAGTTTGTCTAAAAAGGTAGAAAATTATCTTCCAAACAAATTTTATTTATTTTAATTTAAAAATATTTTTAAATATTATATTCTAATTTAATAATAGAAAAATATATAATTGAATTTTTAAAGTATTATTTTATACATAAAAAATATTAAGGATTTTCAGTTTTAATTAAATACTCAATATATTGCCATTTCTTAGAAGGATCAATCAGATCTTTATCAATTGTCCCATCAATAATAATACCATCAATAATTGAAATGATGATATGAGTAAGTGGAGTAGGGTCTTTAATATCTAGCTCTACTAATAAACTATTTAATAAATTTATAAGCCAGTTTGTATATTCTTGAAATGGTTCACGAATTGAGGTGTATTGTTTAGACACTTCAATAAAAGCCTTTTTGAATAGGCAACCATTAAAATTCTCACTATTAACCCAGTCAATATACCAATTAAAAATTAGATGTATTTTCTCAATTGGACTCACATCTGGATGTAAGCTTAATTTTTCATAAATTGAATTTTGTATATTAATATTTCGATGATGTAGGCACTCCATGATTAAACTTTCTTTCGATGGAAAATATTTGTAGAAAGTCATCTTGGCTACATTTGATTCAGCAATAATTTTGTCTACCCCTGTAGCATTGTAACCAATTTGGTTAAAAAGTTCTAAAGCAGTATTTATAATATCTTCTTTTTTTGACATTACATTTCCATATAATTGAAACTAATTATTACTTGATATAGATTTTAAAATTTTAATCAAATTAATCATAATCAAAAACATAATTTTATTCAAGCGAATATTATAAAAGCTACTCAAGATTATTTTTAAATTTTTTAAATATTCTATTTGATTTAGTAGAATTTTAATTCTAATATGAATTTTCGACAAAAGGAGTCTTATTTTCATCTTAACTATTTGTTTTTAAAATAGAATATGGAAATTTAAAAAATTAATAAGTTTAATGAGAGTGGATTATGCCTAAAAAATTTGAGGACTTTAATAATCCTAGGAAAAAAGCACTTGCAGGAATGAAACAAAGCATTTCAGCTGAACTTTGGGACAAAAATCTTAATTTTTTAAATCAATTAAGAGCCAAGATCGCGAAACATCCAGTATCTCATCATCCTGCAATAGAAACTTTAAATAACGGTGAAATTAATAAAGAAAACTTAAAGCGTATTCATTTAGAGTATCGCCATGCAATCGTACAAACTTTTACAGATGCTTTATTAATGGCTCAATACCAGACAAAGCAGTTAGAACCTAGGTTGCATGCAGGTGCAAAGATGTTTCCGCGCTGTCTTTTGAGTCTTAACATATTTGATGAGTTTGGGTTTCGGCCTGGGACCGACAAAGACGGTTATTATCAAGGTAACCCAGAATATGCACATTATCCTTTATTTGAAGATGTGCTTGATGATTTTGGAGTAACGGAGAACGAGCGCCTGAGTTATCAACCAACAGAAATTGCACATCAGGTGAGAGAGTTTCTAGAAAATTCCTATAAAGACTATAAAGACTATAAAGACTATAAAGCCGTTTCTGCTTTATTAGCTGTAGCTGAAGAAGAAGTTATTTTGTACAGTCCACCTTTACGAAAAGCAACCAGTACTGTAGGTATAGCGGTGGAGGGTGGTGGCTATTACCATGTGCATGGAGTATCTGAAGATGAAACTGCTGAGGCAGCAGATGACGATCATGAAGAAGATCTATGGTTTATTTTAATGCAAGCTTGTACAGAAGAAGACTACACTTATTTAGAAAACCTATGCCTCGAATACTGTGATTTATGGGAAAAGTTTTGGGATATTCAAATAGAAAGCTCAAAATCAATCCTGAAACAAAATTTAGCTTAAGAACAGGTCAAATAATCAACTCAAACATTTATAACAGTCCTAAAGGTTGAAAAGGAATGTTCAATAATACGGAAATTGGAAAAGGCTTTTAATGTTTAATTGAACAATTTTTGAATAATGAAGTGATATTTGGCTATATTTTAAAAATATCTAAAGTTAAAAAACCCCAAAAACTTAAAGTTTTTGGGGTTTGTATTTGGTGGGCCCACACAGACTCGAACTGTGGACCAACGGATTATGAGTCCGTTTTGTCTAAAAGGTTAAAACAATGACTTATACTAAATAAATTTTAAATTCAGTTAGTTATATAATTTAAATTTAGTGTCATTATACTTTTTGGTTGATTGTAGTATCATTTATTTGCTTACTATTCGCTTACTAGAATAATTTTATGAAATTAACAAAACCTTTTATCGATTCATTAGAATTTACAGATCCTAGTAAACCAGAGTTTTATTGGGATAGGGAGGTGTCAGGCTTTGGTGTAAAAGTTAGCTCTAAAAGTAAGTCTTATATTTTCCAAGGCAGAGTTGGAAGGAAAACTATCCGTGTCAAAATTGGAGACGTTAAAAACTGGAAACTAAAAGATGCAAAAGACCAAGCTAAAAAATTTACTGTACTTTGTAATGAAGGAATAAACCCTTTACAAGAAAA
This sequence comes from Acinetobacter sp. AKBS16, assembly GCF_002899995.1. Classification (NCBI taxonomy): domain Bacteria; kingdom Pseudomonadati; phylum Pseudomonadota; class Gammaproteobacteria; order Moraxellales; family Moraxellaceae; genus Acinetobacter; species Acinetobacter sp. AKBS16. Next base: position 5,331 of record NZ_POYH01000080.1, read on the forward strand.
GGCAAAAAAAATCATTGAGGCTGAAGAACATGATCTTTCCATAAAGAAGCAAAATATAAAATTTAAGGAAGCATGGAATGTTTATTTGTCTGAAAATAAATCAAAGTGGAGAGAACGTTCATATCAGGATCATGTTGAAATGTCTCGAGGAGGCATTGATTTATCCACTAATAAGATTTACAAACCACAACCTATTTATGAGCTACTCGATATAAAGCTATCAGAATTAACAAAAGACGTTTTTATTGAATGGCTGGAAAGAAATAATGAATTCAGAAAAACATCCACCAGTAAATCTTATCGTTTAGTTAGAGCTTTTTTAAATTGGTGCGAACAAGAAAAGCTTTATTCAAATATAATTCCTACAGATTCTTATGGCTCGAAAAAAGTTAAAAGAGTTGTTCAAAAAACAAAAGCTAAAAATGATTGTTTACTAAAAGAGCAATTGAAACCATGGTTTGATGAAGTTCTAAATATAGAAAATAAAAAGATTGCTGTTATTCTGGTATTTGCATTACTAACGGGAGCTCGTAAAAATGAAATACTAACTTTAGAGTGGAAAGATATTGACTTTAAATGGAAAACAATAAAACTTAAAGATAAGGTAATGGATGAAGGTCGTGTTATTCCATTAACACGTTATATAGAAGCGAATCTACTAAAATTGCGACGTAATCAAGACTCGATTTATGTCTTTTCAAGTTCTAAGTCGGAAACTGGACATATTGTTAACCCGTATAAAGAACTTGAGAAAATCCGTAAAAATTTACGTATTCAAATTACAATGCATGGGTTAAGAAGATCATTTGAAACACTGTCAGGGTGGATACAACTGCCTAAGGGCGTGACTCATCAAATTACAGGTCATAAAGCTGATAGTATTACTGAGAAGCATTATACAGTTAGGCCAATAGATATGTTGCGAATGCATATGCAAGGCTACGAAGATTGGCTTTTAGATAGTGCTGAAATAGAGTTATAAATTTTAAATTGATATAATTAAAAGTAGTCTTAAGAAAAATTAAGATTATTTCATTTTCTTTAAAATCCTTTAAAGAGATTTTTACTAGTGTGAGAAGTAAATAATGATAGAAATTGATAACTCTATACTTGATACAATCATAGAGGCTAAAAAAAACAATAAACTAGCTTTTTTTATTGGGGCAGGCTTCTCAAAAAATTCGGAAACAGAATTAAATAAAATCCCCTTGTGGGTTGATTTAATTAATGATTTAAAAGCTAGTCTCGATGTTAAATATGAAACAGACTTCCTTAAAATAGCTCAACTTTATTATTTAAAATATGGGGAATATCAATATTTTAATAAATTAAAAAAATACTTTGAAATTAATTTAGAGCCGAGTAAAGTACATAAAAAACTTTTTAGTTTATTACCTAATTTAATTGTTACGACAAACTGGGATTGTCTTTTAGAACAAACAGCAATTGAAGAAGGACTTACTTATGATATCGTTACTAATGATATTGATTTAGTAAAATCCTCATATTTTCATAAAATTATAAAAATGCATGGTGATTTTCAACACCATAATATTGTTTTTAAAGAAGATGACTATTTAAAATATTCAGACACCTTTCCATTAATTGAGAATTATCTAAAAAGTATACTATCAACTTATGTTGTAGTTTTTATAGGGTATTCTTATAGTGATATTGATTTAAAATTAATCACGAAATGGATTGAAACAAAATCTCAAGTTACCCCTCCAAAGTTTTTATTCAGCACAAGATATAATGATGCTGAGGCTAGCTACTTAAAAAATCATGGTATCAGTTTTTTGAAACCAACTTACCCTGATAATTATAGTGTAAATAAAATTTTAATTGATTTTTTTGATATGATTAGTCAGAAAAATGAACTATATAGATATAAAAATATCATAGAAAAAGGAAATTTAACATCTAGTGAGGAATTTTTATTAGTAAATTTTTTATATCAAAAGATAAAAATATTAGATGAACTTAAATCAATTTTTCCTATTCAAATAAAAGAGTTACTTTCCAATGTTAGTATAAACTATCATATTAACTGTTATGGTTTCTATTTTATATCAGATAGTATTTTAACCACTGATCTAGATAATCTGGTTAGAAGTTACTATAAAGTATTGGAAATTATTTTTATAAAAAATAAAGATGTAAGAAATGAAACACAAAATATTATAAAAAAGATATTTAATATTTTTAAAAAAGCTAACATTATTTATATAAAATTCCGATCTGAAATTAAAGAAAATGAGTATATTGATATTAACTCATATTTAGATGAGGGGGAGGGGGAGGAAATAAATTCTTATTTAGATTTCTTTACTAAAGGCGAAGCAAATGATTTAGTTTTTTTGGAAGATTATAAGGAATTATCAAATGTGTCAAAAAGAAAGATTTTATCAAATATAAAAGAAAAATCTTATATTTCTTTAGCTATAAACTCATTTAATAATGAAGTTGCTCAATTTGGCTCTAAATTTAGTTTTGATAACTTAGAAAATTTCAATAGTGAAAAAACAAATGATGAAGATGAAATAAAAAGCTTTAAAGATTACTTTGATTTTTACAGTTTAACAGATAAAAAAGAATATAATTTTATAAATAGCTTTTTGAACTTTAATATATTGGATAATATGTATTATTCTATTTCTGAAAGAATTAAAAAAAATTTAGAAGCCCTAGAAAATATTAAGAATGGTGGGCTTTCTTTCGATTCTAACAGAACTGAAGCGGATTTGTTAATAAAATCATATTTAGATTTTATGTATAAAAATAATATTGCAATGGATAATTATAAAAATGTTATATCTCTTTTTGTCAACTATGTTGATTTTAAGATTACATCTATTTCTGAATTAAATAAACCATGCCCTAATAAAAGTAAACAACTATTTAATTTTAGTAATTTTTCAAATATTGATATAAAGCTAAGTAAGGTTGATCTATATATTTTATTAAATTTCTCTAATGATAAAACATTAAAAAGATTATTAAGATCACTAGTAGAAATTTTGGAAGAAGATGATTCAAAAAAAATGGAGGTTTTTTTTGAAAAAGACTTGAATTTACATGAATATATTAGAGACTGTTTTAATAATCTTCTATCTAAAAAGCACTCCAATAAATTTGAAAAAGTATTTTCAAATTTAATATTATTAGCATCCTTATCAGACTGGGATTCTGGTGAAAAACTAATAGATATTTTTAAAGAAATTGTCACTAAGTATCATGTCTACCAAACCATTGAATCGATTAATAGTTTTGTTGCATTTAATTCCAGTTTCTTTAAAAGTAAGAATATAGATTTCAGTCCGTATATTGATTTTATTATTAACCTAATATTAGATAATAAAATCAATGGTTTTAGTTACAGAGCAATTGGAAATGGAATCTTATCTAATATTTTTAACTATATGTCTTGGCGAAAAGACTATAGTAATCTTAATTTAATTAAAGCTTTTTTATATTTCTTAAACTCACCAGAAAATCCAAACAGAGAAATATATACTCTACGTATTTTACCCTACCTCCTCTATATTTCAAATAAAGAGGTAAAAGAATGTATCTATGATTATATATTTAATTTCCTAGATGGTGATATCAGTGAGACTAAATTTGAATTATTTTTATTATGCTTGATTTATAGTGATGATTTTTTAATAGAAATTAAAACAAATTTATCTGAAGAATATTTATCTTATTTTGAGAAATGTTGTTCCAGTTCTTTTATGTTTAAACAATATATGCTTGATAAAATAGTATTAGAACTTGCAAGAAAAACAGAGCATCAATATGATTTTTTCAAAAAAATAAAAGATGAATTTAATCTAAACTAATAAATACTAATTAAATTAATTTGAAAAAATAGCTCCTGCGGGAGCTATTTTTTATTATGCCTAATGACTTCTTTAGGTGCCCAACTTTCACCTCCTAATGAGAAAAAACCACTTCTCATTTCTGGATCTATTAATTCTATTCTAATTGAATGTTCATAATCTATTTTTATTTTATCTGTATAAAAATACAAATTTAAATTGGGATACTTTATATTGTCAATACAGAAATTTACGGCTATAGCACTAAAGTCATATTTATTACAGATCTCTAAAATTTTTGATTTTTTTGTAGGCAAATCTTTTTTAAGTTTTTTATTATATTCTGGTTCAAAATATCTAATTAGAGCCATCTCAATAATTGAAATTTGCTGTTCTAATGGAATTTCTGCTTTATTTGCTTTTAAAAGTCTATCAAAGTCCTCATCACCACCTATTTTCGAAATATCCCATCCATCTACAATTGTATATTGTTTAACTTGATGAAACTTAAACATTCCGATAAAGACAGCTCTGTCCGGGTAATAGGCATTTCGATCTGCTAAAATTTTCTGAAAAGTACTATGATTTCTTAGTCGATCTAATGCATTTCTATTTGAGTTGTTGCCAATAGCTTTTCCAATATACAAAACTTTCATTGATATTAGATCTTCAATTTGAAACTTGTAAGCTAAATCATAAACAGTAGTATTATAAGTTATATTATTTTTACTATCTAATAAATTGATTCCGATGTGTGGATAATCTGAAATTTCTACTTTGACAACTCCCTCAGGAAGCTGATAGGGTATATCAGTTATTAGCGTTTTTTCTATTATTTTTTCATTGATTCTATATTTTATTTTTAAAGTGAAAAATAAAAAATTTTCAATAATTCTATATTTAAATGACTGTGGGTCAATCATGACTCTAGGTGAGTCAACAATGCAATATATATGACTATTTCTAATTATTTCCTTCATCTCTTCTGTTAATTCTTGATCTAAAGAGTGGGCTGAAGCGAAGAAGAATTTATCTGTAAGAAACTCAAGTCCAAAGTTTGACATATAACTTTTGTTCATTAATTTCTCTTTTAATATCTTAATTTAAATAAACAGTTAAATTGTATAGAGTAAGGCCTATTCTTAAAGAATAAGGCCCATTTGATTTTATATTTCTATTGTTAAAAAAGTGAATTTTCTAACATAGAAAATGACAATTCATAACTTTCATGTCATTGTAACATTAGCTCAAGTTAAGTACTGAACAAACTCATATAAGTAAATATCTTTAGTGACCAAACCTCAGAATACTTATACTTTATCAATCTTGGTTTAGTCGGGGAGACCAGTCCCCAACACACAAATACGACCAGTATCCAATTAACCTTTTTCTTTGCATATTGCCGAACATACTTACGTATGTGCCGACTCCAGCTTTCGCAATGACCAATCTGATTTAAAATCAGGCTGTTTGAGGATTCACTTTAAGTTAGCTCTCTCATTTCATCCCACCGACTAAAATACTGATTAGTTATAATCATCTTTTAATAGATTATTACAGTTCAAAGATTTTTTAGTCGGGAGTTACATTTTCCCCATCCTTACTCCAATTCAATTTCATAGAAGTAAGCTTGTGTTATATGCGCTACTCACTATCGCTCCCACACTGTATTCATACTGCTGACTTTTAATCAATTTAAGTCTTGAATAACAGTGCTTCCCAAGTTAGTCCAAAATGTCTTATCGTGCAGACCGTTTATCCTCTCGCTTACATACATACTTCCTGTTTCCCCCAACCGTAGTTCCTTAAAAATATCGGGATATGATGTATATATAACTTCCACAAGGGTAAAACTCTTACACTCCAATCGGCATCTATCGATTAATGCCGTTACACGTTTAAGCTATCCAGCGACCCATTTAGCGTGAGCTAAATGGTGCCGACTTATCCAGCGTTAGCCTCAAAGTCCTAATACCTCACGGTACTCTCAGCAGCCATCGTGATTGGAAATGAGCATACTTTTCCAAGTCTAAAAACTTGCTCGATCAAGCATACACACTCAGCTCTTAACGGAGATTATCGTACATCCTGTACTGCTCCTGACTGTCTCATCTTGAACAGGGTTTCAATCAATAAATCATTTCATCAATCTAATTTGGTAATTCCTAACCAAATGACCATTTCACGATAAAAATCGCTTATAGGCTCCCGTGTTCTTGTCGCCCAACCACTTCGGAGTCTTCGGAACTTTTAGAAGTGATCGGATAGAAAGAGGATATTGCAATCCTCTAGCCCCCGTTGCAGCGTACCGAGCGAGATTTCTCCAGCAGTCCGCTACATCAGCGAATATAGAGATGATTAGTCTAAATATTCAGGGCAATATGCATCAAAGTTTTTGAATGGTGGTCAGCCATCCAAAACAACTTCTATAAAGAAAAGGCAGGATGGATGGTAAATCCACAATTCGATTGATATGCATTCATATTAGCAAGGATTATTTATTATATCAATAATATTGATATAATAAATAAAAGTATATAAGATGAACTGATTAAGTGACTCGTCGTGTTAGGAACTACTTTATTGCCACCTTACAAAATACGGTGAATTGATCTTAGAAATGGCTACGCCATGTTTATGTTTGAGCTTCGCTTAACACCAAATAAGAGCTAAAAAAGAGCTTTTACTTTAGTTGATTTACACAATGAGTTATTGATGAGAACAATGGAAGAAAAGTGCATTGTTGATTGACATATAAACTGTATAGTTGAGTGATAAAAAATGATTGATTATTCTCCCCACACTAAATACACCGCTCAAAAAATTCAGGATAAAGTCGCTCGTGGAGCGTATTACTATTCAATGTTTACCGTTGAAGCGAAAGACTCTAATCACATTCCTAGATTGATCAAAAAGCTAGATCAACGCTATGAGCTTAAATTAACTAGCCGACAACGTAGTTATCGTATGAGTCAAATTATTCCAATTGCCGATCTTATTATTCAAAAAAGTTTGAATAAGAATAGTTGGTTATTTGTTCTATTGATAACTACTCCCTATAGTCATGATCATGCAAAAAATGCTCATGATCGAGTTAAGGAAAACAACAAACAACAAGTTGTAAAGGACAAAATTAGTGAACTTGAAAATACAACATGGAATAAAGACCAAGAACATCAAGATTTATTTTTTCTCAAAAAGTACTTCGATGATGTAGAAAATTTCCGATGTGTGCTGAATAAGCCATATCTGGATTTATCTTTTGGTAAAGGTCAGGCGGAATTAGTTCGTTTAACACATAAAAAATATGCGTCTCAACAAGATAAATTCTATCGCCAGCCGAGTAAAAGTTTTTCATGGACTTGGCGATTTACACATGTATGTACTGAACAGAAACGTAAAGAATTGACACAGATTATCAGCCGAATGGTTTCACAGCCAAATAGCGCTGCATTACATGATTTAAAGCTATGGCAGCATTATATGAATGTTTACGCAGTGTTCCGTGGTACACGTCAACAAGCTGGTCGCTTATATACCTTTGGTAAGAAATTTTATTTCAGTCGATCAAGGAAAACTTGGGATGATTCTCAACTTCCTAAACTTGATCTTAAGATCATTCCTAGATATCAGACTTATGCAGGAAGTTTTGAGGAATATGATTTAAGACGTTATGTTTATTCAATGTGTGGAGAAGAATTACCACGGGAAATTTCTAAAACACTTGATGAAGAAGAAGCAGGGAATTTCATCGAAAAATTTATATATGACAATGAGATTACTATTGATGAAGTGATTTAATAAAGACTAAGACTTTATTTTTTTGTTCAGTGCTTAACTCATAGCTCTTTTGAATAATTTCAGCAAGTAAATCATCTTCAATATAAAAGTAAGCAGTTGGTAATTCTAAAACTTCAGCAATTTTGGAAGCAACTAAAAAATCAGGTACATGTTTTCCACGTTCATATTGATTCATTCTTGCGCTAGCAGATGATTCATCAATACCTGCCAAAATTCCAAGTCTTTCTTGTGATAGTCCTTTTGCTTTACGAGCGAGGCGTAAACGCATCGCAAAAACATTAGATAAATGTGGTTGCATTTTAAGATCAACAAATACTAAAAACTAAGATTTTCTTAGCTTTGAAGTTGATTTATTACTAAGGATTACTTAGTATTTTAAATACTAAGTAATCCTTAGTTTTTTTAACTTGGACCTAATGTGGAAGATATATGAATAAGTTGAATATTTTAATTTTTATAAGTTTATTAAGCAGTAATTTAATTGGCTGTCAGCAAATGCAAACAATGACGAATAGTACTGTAAATACACTTTCAAAAGGTGTCCAAGCCTATGACGGCTGGGTTAGTAAAGGAACCATCCGTGTTTGGGAAACAATGAAAGATAAAAGTATTCGAGATAAATTCTTAGTGCTTTCACAAGATAGAAATAATAATGTTATTAAATTAAATCAGACTTTATTAAATGATAAATATAGATTAGAAAAACGTACTTTTGATGCAATTTATCTTGAAAAATATATTAGCCATGAAGCTAATTTTAATGAAGCAAATCGAAAAATAAGCAATGGTACTTATATTTCAGAAAAAGATCTTGCAGCACAGCTATTTATTGAGCAAGCTAAATCAAAAGGCAATGAAGTACGACAATATAAATCTAATATTAATGGGTTAATTAACAAAATTTACAAACAATCAATTACTGAGTTTAATGGTGCATCGAATCGATACAATGCTGATCCAGCATTCATAGAATTTGATAAATCAGGTAATCCTATTGCAATTATGACACGTTCATGGCAAACAATTTCGGCAATCGGTGTAGATAGCCGCATTTATACTAATATTTACTTTGGAGCAGAGAGTATGCGTTGGTTCGAGAATAATTTTTCAAATCATCTTTTGGAGAACTCATTAATCAGGGTTTATAAATAAATTTAACCTCCGATTAGAGAATATTTATAAATAATTTTTAGTTAGATACAATGTGACGACATATAAAAATTTCTGCTAAAAGCGCTATATGCATTTCACTATAAGGTTTTTAGCTTAGCTTTCAGTACGCTAAATACTGCTAAATTAGCAAATCGAATTTATTTTCTAAGATCTTATATAATTTGCTAAAATAGCAAGACCTAGCATGAGCCATGCTAGGTCTTATGTATTGATTAATATAGAAATAAATAAGTTTAGCTAATTTAGCACTAGTTATTCTGATTCATCACAATATAGTCACTTCTTCCAATTTTCTCTATAGTAATCATGTTTGTATCAATGAGATATTCAATAGCATTATCTCTAATAAATTTATTACGCAAAGAAATGGGGGCAAACTGTAATATACTTGATTTTAAAATCTTTTTTTCTTTTTGTGATAATAACCATTCAAGCAGTAATTTACTATGTGATTTTTCCGAACAATTATAATATCTAATCCACTCATTTAATGAAAATAAGCATAAATCAATAGCATTATTCATGGTCTTATCATCTATTATTTCTTTCCTTTCCCAAAAAGACAATACTGTAGCTACTCGCAAAACATATTGTATAGTACGCTTAGCATATGCACGAATATATGTATATTTACCATTCTTATCAACTTCTCTTAAAATATAAGTTTGATAATCAAAATGTTTCTTTTCAGCAGATTCTGATTTTTTTATTAAAAATCTTTCATTACCAAATTTGTTTACTATTCTGTCATTGACTATCTTTTCACAAAAATCCCAATATGCTTTTATATCTTCATCATCGAATGATTTCATAACATAGCTTTCCCAAGAAATATCGTGATAGGGTAACGGCTCCGGTGCTGCAAAAAGCACACGTGCTAAAATACCTTGTTCCCGCAATAATTCATTATTCAAAGCTGGTCTTGCGATAACATCTTGCACAGCTATATCTAAAGAAAATCTCTTGTTATTAAAAAACTGATTATCATCTTCATTTCTTAAAACAGTGTTTGCAGAACCTGTATCAACAAGATCATTTAAAGTACTCAGTGCTTCACCTGCTGTACTACTAGTTAGTGAATAACCATTAAAAATATATCCACCCTCGCCAGTAGACCAAATAAAACTATTACTTTCACTATTCGAAATAGTGCTGACAATCCCTTGAATTGTGGCTTTTTTGAATATTGATAGTGGGTTTTTTGGCATTTCTCCCTTTTGTTTTGAGGGTAAAGCATGCCATTTTTTTAGATCTAACTGATATTCTTCTATATTTTTTAATTCAATTTGTCGACTAATTTTGTTTGCATCATTTTTACAAACATCTTTACCTTCACCACTTGGAAAAATTGTTAACATGAATAAACTACATGGCTGACCTGTACTAACTTTATCACTCGGAGCATCAACTTCGTTTTGCGCAATAAAAGCTAGTTCACCTAAGTATGCCTGCCCCGCGACGGATAACGGTACATGATGATAATATGCAGACTTTCTAATTGCTTTTGCAATTATTTCTGGGAAAGCATGAACTGGATAAGTATCATCAAAAGATCGTTGAGCTTTTTTCGATGTGTTCAGTTCTATTGATTTTATTTTCATATTTCCTCAGCGAGTTTCGCCAGCAAATTTTAAAATTTCATTACGATTCCAGCGAAGTAAACGGCCATGCCTCTTTGGGATGATAGGCCCATTTTCATAAATGGCCCATCTCCGTAAAGTTTGAGGTTGCATGCCTAAAAGCTTTGCTGCTTCAGCAGTTGTAAGTAATAGTTTTTCAGTCATTTTGATATCTCTTTGTAGATTTCTTATTATCAAAACATCTTTTTTAGGGTAAAAATATTGTATAGATATATTTCTTTTCTTTACCCTATTATTTAACTTTATTGAGTACTTTATTGTGGGAAGACATTCAAGATCGCGTATCGAATATGCAAAAACCATCACTTGGTATGACTTCTGTTTTAATCAATTGTCCCACTTCAATGCTATTAAAACGGATTATGCATTCACAAAATTTATTTACAAAAATATCAATAAAAATCAAGATAATAATTTATTTAAAAAATATAAATATGGACTTTCGAGCCCTAAAAATGAATGGATAGACATCGTTGATTCTAAGATCATAGGGTCGGCAGAAATCTTAACTCATCAGATATGGAGTGATTTAAACAATCAACCACAAGATGAAGAATTAATTTTAATCCAGTTACGGAAACTCCCTTATTACCTAACAGAGGCACTGCTAGATAAAGATTTTTATTCGATGAGAGAGTTTAACAAAGAAAATCTTTTTAAAATTGCCCAATTCAGCTCATTAGATAGTCTATCTGTATTGTATTTACTTCATCGTTGGGGCTATACCATAGGCAGCCATAGTCTAATTAATGATTCTAATTCCATTATTATTGAGAGTTTGGAGCAACTGATAAAAAAAAATCACCATTTACATCGTTCTCATGTACTTTTATTTGATGAGCTTTTAGAACAAATATTTGCAATAAATACTATGGGATATAATAGACCTTTAAAGGTAAAATTTAATTGGAGACAATACCGGGAAAAGAATTGGGGTGAAGATATTAGAAGGTTATCAATGGAAAAAGAAAATCTCTTAATTACTCATCCTCAAATTATCAAATTCATTCACAGTCCTAATCAAGATTTTGCTTCATTTCACAAGTCATTGTTTGGGTAGTATTTAGTATAAGGATAAGCAATCACGCTTAGATGATAAGAGTTGATTTATGTTGCTTACTATATGCTTACTAAAATCTAAAAACAAAAAAACCACTTAGGATTAGTACACCTAAGTGGTTGTTTTATTTGGTGGGCCCACACAGACTCGAACTGTGGACCAACGGATTATGAGTCCGCTGCTCTAACCGACTGAGCTATAGGCCCTATAATCAGAAAAGCTTTTAATCTCAAGGCTTTTCAGTGCCTGCAATACTAATCAATTTTTTTATTAAACACAAGTATTTTTCAAAAGTAGCAGCAGTAGACCTGAAAAATATTTTGCTATATTGTTAATTATCACAAGCGATAGGGATTCTAGCTTATGAGCACTTCACGAGTAAAGCTAACTAAGTCATTTATCGATCAACTTGAACTCACACCGGCTATTTATCGTGACAGTGAGATTATTGGCTTTGCTATTCGTGTAAATAACTCTTATAAAACTTACATTGTGGAGAAGAAAGTAAAAGGGAAATCAATTCGTTGTAAATTAGGGGATTATGAAAAAATTACTGTTGAAGACGCCCGTATACTTGCACAGCAGAAGTTAAAAGAGTTAACTGACTCAAACCCTTTAAGCATTAAAAATAATAAAATATTAAAAAATAGTTTAAATGAGAAAATTGATCAGCCTTATCTCAAAGAAGCTTTCCAAGTATATATAAATCACCACGAGTTAAAAGAAAGGACATTAGCTGACTATAGAGAAGTTATAGAAAAATATTTAATAGACTTAAGTGAACTTAAACTGATTAATATTACTGAACAGAGGATTGAAGAAAAGTATATTCAGCTATCTCAGTATAGTTATGCAAAAGCTAATTTATCTATGCGTGTACTTAGAGCGGTCTATCGTTTTTCAATTATGTATTATCAAAATAAAAATTGTGAAGTAATTATACCAAGGATAAACCCGGTTAATTTGTTAAAGAAGAAACAGCTCTGGGAAGAAATTCTACCTCGAAGAAACTATATCGATGTGGATAATCTAACCAAGTGGGTGCAAGCAATTATTGAATATAAAGGTAGGGGACAGGAAAATGAAACAAATAAGGATTTTTTATTAACACTTATATTAACAGGGCTTTTTAGGAATGAGTGTGAATCTTTACATTGGAAAAATATAGATTTAGAGGAAGGAACTCTTTCTTTTATAAATCCATATAATAATGTGTACTATAAAATTTATATGGGAAACTTTCTTTGGCATCTGATGAAAAAACGAAGAATACAAAATAAAGGAGAGTGGGTTTTTCCATCTGTAAAATCTGAATCTGGTCATATTATTAATATTTCGAAATTTAGAAAAAAAATTAATGAGCAATGTAATCTTTCTTTTACTTTTCAAGATCTACGTAGAACATTTTATTTTGTGTTAAATCATTTAACTAATAAACCATTAGCTAGCAAAAGAACAGATCAGTATGAAGAAAAGCTAGACGTTAAGAATATTGCTCATGCTCAGGATATGCGTAATAGAATGAACAAGGTTGAGCAAATTATTCTTGGTCCCTATCGAGATGAACTTATTAAATCTATCAATATTAATCTATAAAATTTTGTACTTTCAAAGCTAGAAATAGAAGCCGTACAGGGTCAAAAATAGTATAAATTTAAAGTAAGTTTTATGGATAAAACCTAGAATGAAGATTGTTTCTCATTTTCTACAACCTTTTGTAATTGATCAATTTTATACTTGACTAAAACACTTGGAATTTATACAGTAGTAGAGTATTTTTGATAATTATTATTATTGCTTAGTCCTGAAATACAGTAAGAAGCCTATTCATCATGAATAGGCTTTTTGCTTTCTTTAATTTAATCATAGAGTTCTCGTTTTTTTATGAAAATTAATATAATAAAATCAACAAAATAAGTGTTTTTAATAAATTGAAAAAGATTGTCACGTAATTTTTCATTATGAACAAAACTGATTTAAATAGTACTCAAAGTGAAACATGGCTAAATGCTAAGTTTAACTTTCAATCAATAAGGCATAGGAGTGTCATCATGTTTAAAGCAATGTTTTTCTTCAGTGCAGGTGCGATGTTTGGCTATTGTTATAAGCATTATGATGAAAAAGTTATAGAGTCTAATAAATCTAAATAGCTCCTAAAGAACCGTCTAAATGGCGGTTTTTTAATGACAAGTTTGAGATAAGTTTGCTTGAACAATCTGGACAAGCTCTCTGGCTGCTTTCGATAACGGTTTATCTTGAAGCCAAATGAGATAAATAGATAAAGGCAAATGATTTTTCGTATTTTTAAAATCTAATTGAACTAAGTGGCCTTGTTCAATCTTTTCTTTTACCAAAGATAAGGGAAAATTTCCCCATCCTAAGCCAGCTTCGACCATATTAATTGCTGTTTGTAAGCTATTCGTTTTCCAGTACATTGCTCCAATGATTGAACGTGAGTCTTCCATATCCAGCTCACTACTTGCGACCACAATTTGCCGAATATTAATTAACTCTTCAATCGTGTTTAACTTATTCTGTTCTTTTAAAAACGGATGATGAGCAGAGATCGTAGCAATAACTGTTTCTGTCATTACTAATTGTAGGCTTTCACGCATTTTTATATTGAGATTTGAACCTGCAAGGCAAAGGCTAATATTTTCTGTATAAAGTAAATTTAGAATATCATCTTGAGGAGCTGTAATAATTTCTAGGTTAAGAAGGGGAAACTTCTCTGCTAGTTGCTTTATGGCTTTAAAAAGTAATTCAGTATTCGCATCTGAAACCACACCTATTTTTAATTTACTTTCAAGACCAAGTGAAAGTTCATAAGCATGCGTAGCTAATAGCCTAAGCTGTTCAGCAATAATACGCGCTTGAGGTTCCAATGCTAAAGCCGCCGCGGTAGGAATAACTTTGCGGTGTGTACGTTCAAATAAGTGGTAACCAAGTTCTGCTTCAATATTGGCAATTGCCATACTCACTGCTGATGGCACTCGATTTAACTTACGTGCCGCGGCCGAGAAAGATCCAGTATCTAATACAGTTAAGAAAAGTTCGATATTTTCACTATTAAAATTCATTTTGATATCAGTAGAACTGAAAGCTGTTAACTTTATATATGATTTTAGCTGAAACTAAAATAATAAGAAGTAATAAAAGTTGAAAGATTATGCAAGGTTTAAAACGTCGTATTGTTTATGTTTCTTCTTATGAAATTATTGGAATGGTGATTTCATCAGTTGGTTTGGCTCTTTTGGCCGGAGATAGTGTAGAGCACACTGGGCCACTTTCAGTGATGATTACTACTATTGCGGTAACGTGGAACTTTATCTACAACATTCTTTATGAAAAATGGGAGGCTCGCCAAGAAAGTAAGTCGCGTACGGTTAAACGAAGAATTGCGCATGCGATCGGATTTCAAATTACTTTAGTAATGTTCTTAATTCCGCTTATTGCGTGGTGGATGAATATTTCTCTTGTTGCCGCATTTTGGTTAGATGTTGCATTTATTATTATCATTCCAATTTATACATTCATATTTAATTGGACATTCGATAAGTTATTTGGATTGCCTGCCTCTGCACAACCAAGTACTGCTCAACAGTAGAAAAATATTAATGAGATATCAAAGTGTTATTTTAGACTTTGATATCTCGTCTTAACATTATTTTACTCGTTCAAGTTGAAGAGCTTTTGAAATTTTTATTTGAGCTCTTTTGGCAAGTACATAATATAAAACTGCAGTGGATAACAATCCCACTAGCCAAGATAAATCGACTCCACCCAACATTTCGGCAATTTGTCCTTTATAGAATTTACTATCAATAAAGGGCAACTGAAGTAAGATACCAATACAATAACAAGCGATTCCAATCGTGTTCCAGCGGCCATATTTACCATTTGGGTCATATAAGGCATTTACATCGCATTCTTCTTTAGAAATAAAATAGTAATCAACTAAATTAATTGCACTCCAAGGAATGAAAAATGTAAGAAGGAACAAAATAAAAGATTTGAATGCGCTTAAAAAAGTATGTTCACCTACAACTGCAATAAATGTTGAGATAATTACCATCGCAAGAACAATTGTAAGTCGCGTTAATTTTGAAATTTGAGCACTTGGCTTAAAACTGTTCCAAATGGTCGCAATACACATAAAACTGCCATAAGCATTAAGTGTAGATAAAGTGACCTTTCCGAATGCAATACTAAAATATAAAAAAGTAATCACAAGAGCGATTGGATTCATGCCTACAACGTACTGAACTTCATTACCAACAAAACCACCATTCGAGACTTGAGCAATAAATACACCGAGCATCATTGAAATTTGGGAGCCTATTAAAGACCCAAGCCCAACTGCCCAAAATACGCGTGTTGAAGATGTTTTTGTAGGAAGATAACGAGAATAATCTGCTACATAAGGTCCAAATGAAATTTGCCAAGAAGCAGAAAGAGAAACTGCTAATAAAAATGATGACCAGCTAAAATGCCGTACAGCAAGCAATTCTGAAATATTAGAGAGAGCTAAAATTTGAGTTAAAATAATAACAAAAGCAATTAAACCAATAACACTTGCAACTTTGCCTACCCAATGAATTAAACGATAGCCAATTGTCGCAAATATAATAATAAAACAAGCATAGATTAAAATACCTGTTGTATTACTCACCTGTGCTAGATGGGCAATTGCTTTACCTGCGAGTACCTCACCAGTGGCCGTAAAGCCAATATACATAAGACAAACAAGAATGATGGGGATACAGGCACCATATACTCCAAATTGGACTCGACTCGAAATCATTTGTGGGAGGCCGAGTTTTGGACCTTGAGCTGCGTGTAAAGCCATAACGGCAGCACCAAAGCATTGTCCAATAAAGAGGCCAATGATTGACCAAAATACATCACCACCTAATACGACGGCTAATGCACCTGTAACAATAGCTGTAATCTGTAAATTGGCCCCGAGCCAAAGCGTAAATTGGGCAAATATACTGCCATGCCTTTCATTTTCAGGAATAAAGTCAATACTTCGGTTTTCAACAAATCCGCTTTTCGATTTCCCAGCTGATGAGTCCATAACACTCTCCTTATCCTTTAAGAGCTTTTCTATTATTAGATCCATTTTTGTATAAACAAATACAAACATGTATATACAAGCTATTTAAAAAAGAAGCAAATGGTTTTTTGAGCCGATACCTTAAAATTTTTTTGTTTGTAAATTAAAACGAGTTGAGAAAACAAAACTGATGTTACGACTATTTTTATAAAGATGAGTCTGTTTGATCCGTAAATTCAGTTTATAAAAAAGCCCTCCAGTGAGGGCAGATAATCAGACTTCTGCATCAAGGATTGTTTGAAAAAATACAGGTAACTCCGAAAATTGAACTAACTGTGTTTTATCATCGTGTTTGTAATAGTACTGATAGTGGGGTGTTTCAAAACCACTATCAAGATATTGGGTTGCATCAGAAAATTGGGCTTTTGCAACGGGCTTATCCTTTTTAAATTTAACAATAATTGGATTAACGGAATTTAATTTAACAGGAACACCATTCTCGAATTTGGCTGTTTCAATGAGTAGAGATATTTTAAAATCACCAAATACTACACAAAACTGTCCTCCATTTTCTGTTTTAATTTCTCGATCATGAAAAAGTTCTTTAAATAAATTTTTTAATGATTCTCTATGCTTGTCTAAAGCTAACTGGAAATCATGATCTTGCTGTTCTAGTTTCTCTTGCTCTTCTTTTAGCAATTTGGCCTGTTTTTCGATAGTTGTAAAATCCAAATTCATCTTAATTCTCCTTGTTGTGTTTTAAAACTATATATGGCAACCATTTGTTAAGTTTTAAAGAAACATACATTCTTTGTTACAACGCAATAATTAAGATGAATTTGTGTGATCATTACTTTGTGCAAGGCTTAGCTATAAGTGCAGGACGTTTAATCTGAATAAATCCTCCACTACTCATCACGCCAAGCATGACTAAAGCTGTGCCTATAAGTTGCCAGATATTAAGTGATTGACCAGCTAACAAGGCAACTAACATACTAAAAACCGGAACAAAGTTAAAAAAGATTGATGCTCGGCCTGCACCTAGTTTTTGAATACCATTAAACCAAAATAAATAAGCAATCATGGTAGAACAAATAATGACGTATCCCATAGCTAAGTGTGCAGTGATAGGCGCCATAGCAATTGCTTGAGAAGGGTGCTCAAAAATTACACTTAATATGATTAAAGTCAAAGCACCGAACATCATGGAAAAGGTTGTGGTCTCTAAAGGTGTAGCATTTTTTACATAACGGCGTGATAGCACATTCGCTAAACAAAAACTGACACCACCTAGTAAGATGAATAAGTCCCCGATTGCTATTTTTAAATGTAGTAGCGTTGAAATATGGCCATGACTAATAACAAAAAGTACACCACTTAAACCAAATACAACACCAATAGACTTATTAAGTGTTAGTTTTTCTCCATCAAGTAAAATTGTTAACAATAAAGTAATTAAAGGTGTTGTGGCCATGATTAAAGCGCCATTGACTGCTGAGGTGGTTTGTAAACCATAGAAACAGCCTAGGTTAAAACCGGCAATACCTATAATTCCAATAATAAGATAGATAGCTAAATTTTGCCGTAATGCGGCCCAACGTAGCTTTCCTATAGCTGCAAAAAGAATAAATAGACCAAGGCTTGCAATTGTAAAACGTTCAGCTGCTGCTGAAAGAGGTGGCATATATTGAATCACATAAGACATCGCATTAAATGCCGAGCCCCAAAACAGCATTGTGATTACAACACCAGTATAGGCATACACCATTGATTTATTCATGATTGGGCTCCGAAAAAGAATGTCTTTATTCTGAGTAATCACATAAAGGTGTACAATTCCATATTAATTCATCTCTGATGTGAAAATTTGCACAATGATTGATTGGGAAAATTTACATTACTTTTCAGTTTTTTCTGAAGAGAAGACACTTTCAGCTGCTGCAAGAAAGTTAGGTGTTGACCATGCTACTGTTGCAAGAAGAATTGCCCAGTTAGAAGATAATTTAAAACTAAAATTAGTGGACCGTAGACCTCGTACTTATATTTTAACTTCAGAGGGGGAGCGTCTGGCCAAAATCGTGACACGTATGATGGAAGAAACATTTTCTATTGAACGTCTAGCTCAGGCAGGACAACAGGAAATTAGTGGAGTAGTTTCGGTAAGTCTACCGCCAGCTACGGCTGCACATTTGGTAATGCCCCATCTTGGTAAGTTTTATCGTCAATATCCTGAGCTACAATTGAGAATACTCGGTGATGTTCATTATGCCTCCTTACAGCATCGCGAAGCAGATATCGCAGTTCGCTTTGGACGCCCTAAAGATGATTATCTAATTGCGCGTAAAGCTGGTGAAGTTCCTTTTGGCATATATGCAGCCCAAGAATATTTGGATGCTATACAAGAAGAAAACTATGGGTGGATTAGTGTTGAAGTTGGTGGAGTTCAAGGACAAAAACAGCAAAAGCTAAAACAACGGTTAAATTATAAAGAGCCTGTTATGGTTACGAATCATCCTGAGCTTCAATGGCGGGCTACTTGTGGAGCAGTTGGTTTAGCTGTACTACCTGATTTTTTAGGCCAGCAAGGTCATTTAGTAAAATTACCTGATGATGACCCAATGAGTGCTGAAATTTGGTTAGTAATTCATGAAGATCTGCGGAGTAGTCCTGCAGTAAGGGTAGTGATGGATTTTCTTTTAGATTGTTTTGAATCTTTTCGTGTTTAATATTGCTTAAGCCTTGACTTCAATTAGCTTAATTAATTTTTATTCATCAGGAAAACTTCCTGCATCTTCTCTTGCTTGCTTCAAGGCTAGAAAAAAACACAGCAAAAAAAGTAAACCAATAAAAAATAAGAAAAAATCTAAATAACTAATACCTAAACCAACTCCGAAAGCCCCTAAACTTAATAATAAAATACAAAATATTTTCCAAATAATGAGCATGTGGTTTTGTAATAAAAACTTGAAGTTAGGCTGTAATTGAAAAATATTTCCAGATATGTGTTTGTTTTTTTTCTTATAGGTTGTGTAAAGCTTTATAATTTATCGAATTACATAATATTTACTTCTAACTAAACCCTCCTAATTAAGCACTTTTTAATTTTACTATACATTCGTATATATAAAATTTATGTTTTTTGAATTAATAGAATGATAATTCTTTAGAAAGCCTGTAAAATAGAAATTGCAAACTTTATTTTTAATTTATTTTTATTTAAAATTAAAGGGTTAAATAAATTTATCAAACTTTTGTTAAAAAAAAGACTTGATATTTAAGCTAAATTTTGAAATTATAGTCATGCAAATTGTGATCTATTTCCCACAATTTGTATTTCAGGTTAAGTGGTTATCACTAATGCTCATTAGCTTTTTTCGCTTATGAGCATTTTTTTAATTTATTTATTAGTAAAATTTAAAAAATAATGTGTGTGATCATTTGACTTTTTTAGTATTAATTAAAAATTATTCATTCTATAAAGCCTACTACTTACTACTAAGATCTAGTGTTTAGAAGAAATACTAATCATATTGGATCGTTACCGTTGCATTAGCTTTGACTTCACCAGCTGTTACATTCGAAGCAGTTTGATAATAACGCGCCGTTAAAGGAATATCGTACTGTACTGTCTGGTTAGAACTTACTGTACCAATATCTAGTTTGTTTCCTTTTCGAATAGGATTGTTCGCGCCATTCATATTCCATAACAATTCCACACCAACTCCGTTCGCTTTAGTTGAGTCAGCAGCACTGTTATTAATAACCTGACTATTTGAAGTATCAGAATTGTAGTCAAAGCTTAAACTCAGTGTATTACTCGTTGGTACACCCGAGTTATTTTCCCCACCATTACAAAGAATCGATAAATTAAAGTTTTTCTCACCTTGAGTTGATCCAATGGCTCTAAAACCTGACTTCATCACAGTGGGAAGCTGAACAACCGTATCTATACCGTTTTGAATTTCACAAGAAGATGATGCAATAAGAATAGGGGAGCTGCTCAATACTGTAGTTGTTAAGAAAGGACGATTTTGTTGTCCTGTTACATAATAGGTACTGTAACGACCAGCAACTAATGCACCTGAACCTGTAGTTGCAGCAGTTTTAATCACTTCCATGACAAAATAGCCTGGTGAAAGCGTATATGTTGTATTAGGAGTCAAGGTGCGTTTATAAGGGTAATATCCAGAAAAATCTGTAGAGTCGAATGCCTCTCTATAAAGTCGAATACCTATACCCGGAATATTGGTTGCATACACATTATTTCCAATCGAGCTAACAGGATAGTTTAATGGAAGTGCCGCTGTAATTTGGTCACTGGCACGGTTGCAAGTTGCAGTCGAATTATTGGGTGAAATAGTAAAAGTATTCTTTTGGAGAACTGTTCCGATTGGATCGGTCGGGCGTACTACAATAGTTCCAATCGTCATTGGAATATCGACTGTGGTAAAGCCCTTGCTTAAAGTACAGTTGGCATAGGTTTGGTTATAAATAAAAAAACTAGTGATGAGTAAACCGCTCTTTATAAGAATTTTTTTCATTTGCAGACTGCCTCTGTCATAATAATTGATTGTTTTTCCTGTAAGATTTTTGATTGAATGTCATAATCAAGTTGACATTCTTCACTATTACTTTGTCCCCATTTCACATAAAGATGATCTTGAGTTAGGGGAGTACGTAAATAAATCCGGCTACCTTGGGCTACCATTCCGACTATTTCATTGTTTTGATTAAAAACTTGTGCTGCAAATGGCAAATGGCCGCCATTAGGTGTTTGGGTGCTAATAAAAACTGCATATCCCGTTTTTGTTGAAAAGTTAACTTTAGTGATTGATCCTGCATACGGGGCAATACGATGACTTGTTTCCGTAAGTTCAACAGTTGATGGCATCCCTTGAGGGTCAAGGCTAATGTCATTTAAGCGATAGGGTGTTACATAAGGAATGACAGCATAACCTTGTTTATTAATGCTTAGACCAGGTGTATTGCCGACTCGAGCACCAGTCGCTTGAGGCGCATATACCAATACCATGGTCTGTACTTGGTCTGGGCCAAATAAAATACCTTGTGAGTGAGCGACCAAGCTTCCATTTAAATTGATCATTTCTTGTTGGTATGTATCGGACTGACCAAAAGAAGCGCCTATAGTTGTATAGTTAGTACGGTAGGTGCCATTAATATTTAGGCTTGTTTGTCCTGCATCTTGATATGAAATTGATGAGCCATAATCAAAGCGGTTTCCGATATAACCACTCATTCCTAAAGTTCGGCTATCTTCTGCAATAGAACTATTAAAATTAACGGTATTTTTTTTAAATTGAAGTGGAAAAGATAAAGACAACAAATATTGCGTTTCGTGACCAGAATTTTGATTTTCTTGGTCAAACTCATGAGTAATTGCAGAAATACTGTAAGTCAGATCTTTAAATTGATTACTATATCCAAATTGGAATTGTTGATTACGATTAGGCTGGTTCCAATATTTAATCCACGAGCCTACTAAATAAAAATTACCCCATTGATTTGGAAGGCCTTGGTTTAATGTGATCTGAAATTCACTTTTTTGTTTCCCCACGGAAAAGCTATCAATATCTTGTTGTTGCAAGTCGCGAATTAAAATTGAATCGCGTAATTTCAAATAATTTTCTGTGGAATATCTATACGTAGCTAAAGTTAAATTGGTGTTGGTTGGAGTAAATAGTCGGTTATAACTTAAACGATAACTTCGTGCTTTAAGGGTGGGTTTTTGTTCGAACTCAGCTGACGACTGAGTTGCATCAAATGAAATTGCACCGATTGGGGTTGCAAATGCGCTACCTATTAAAAAAGACTGGTAGTTTTCAGTTGCCTGAAAGCCTGTATAGCTTGTTAAATAGTTATTGATACCTCTTTGATATTTACCTTGCACTAGCCATGGTTTTAGATTGATATTGGCATCTCTAAACTGTCCCAAAGTAAAAGAATATCGGCTCATTTTAGGTCTTAGCATCTCAATGACAGCAGCATAAGGAATAGAAAACTTTTGAATTTCTCCATTTGTTTCATATATAGAGATTTGTAATTCGCCACCGAAGCCTGTGGGATAAAGATCATTAATTTCAAAACTTCCGGGTGTAACAGTCGTTTGATAAATTAAATTTCCTTGCTGACGCACCTCTACTTTTGCATTGGTTTTGGCATAACCTCGAATTTGGGGAGCATATCCGAGCATACTGTTAGGAAGCATGCGGTCATCACTTGATATGTTAATCCCACGATAAGGTAGGGCATCAAAAAAATTATTATTGGTAAAATAATCACCTAAAGTAACAACACTATTGAGCTTGGGAAAAGCCTTTTGGGCATATGTATTATTTGATGTGTAGGAAGAAACCTTTTCTTGTATTTCATTATGATCTTGCCATTTCCACTGCCCAGTATGGCGTAATTGCCAATCATAGAGATTTAGACCAACATTTGTACCCATAAACGCATGATTTGTTTCATGGTTATTATTTACAATACGATAGGCAGAAGCATTGTATGCAAAAAAAGCTGCATTTATACCGCGGTCCCATAAACGTGGGTCGACATACCCTTGAGCATTCTTTTGTAAAGCTACTTGTGGTATTGAAATATCAAGTCTCAGACGAGAAGTATCAAATTGATAAAAAGCATCGTTAACCCACTTGTCCAAGTCATTACAGGTAAAGGTACTACTTACTTCATGATGAAAAATTTCTGGTTTAACTCCATATTCTAAAAGCATATCTGGGGTAAAACAGGTCTTTGCATTCTCATTCGAACGAGTACTTTTAAAAACAAACTTTCGTTTTCCTAACCACTGCCCATTAATATAGACGTCAAGACTATATTCACCCGGTAAAATAGGATTGCCGTACTTAAATCGACCAATATCAATTTTCTGTGCACTTCCCACTAAAAAATTAGTATCAAAGTCAGCTTTTAAAATATTTTCCCTATTCATATTGTCTGATGCATATACAGTTAAGGGGATATTAATTGCGAGACTCAATACTAAATAATATGTAGTGCGCTTTTTAAAGCATATACTGGATATGAACCATTCTGACATCGTCTTTATGCCTGTTCATGAGTAGGTGTTTAAATTAAAAAGTAGGTAAGCTTAGAACCTTATTACTTGTTCAATTCTTCCACCATAATCATTTATATAAACAAAGCTCATATTTGTTATATTGCTATTTTTAAGTTTTATTTGATCTTCTGAAAAAGGAGAAAGCATTAAACCCTGTTTTAATAAATCTGTTTTTTGATGATTTATTTCTTGAAAAACTGAGCTTATTGTAATGTAAAAGGGAGTAGGGTTTTTAATAAGCAAGTTTTCACCATTTTTTACCCACTGAATTTTTTCACTTAATATATTAATATTTTCTTCTAGACTTACTGGTCGATAAAAGAACTTAATTCGTGAACGTATCGCTAATTGAAGAAAATTATTGGTTAATACTTCATTATTTTCTTGTTTTTTACCTTCCGGCCTTGGTGGTATATCTAATACATTAAGCCAAAATACACTTTCTTTATTTTGGTTTAATTGAGAAGCATTAGGTAGTGCAGTAATTCGTAAAGTTTGCCCTTTAGAGGGTTCTACTCTTGAAATAGGTGGTGTAATGATAAAAGGGACATTCGCTTCATCGGGAGTTGATTTAGCGTTTCCATCATCAATCCAAGCTTGAACCAAGGAAGGTGCTGTACCGTTATTGCTGAGTTGTAAGTTTACTTCTCGAGCATCTGATGGATAGATTACACGTGTACCATGAAGTACTATTTCGGCATGCCCTGTAGTAGCAATTAATGCTTGAAGACAAGCCATTCCCCAAAAAAATTTACGACCACGAAAAAGCATGAGTCATATTCTCAATAATAAATAATAGATGAGATATAGCTTCTATTTAAAAATAGAAGCTGGTTTTAATTTATTGATAAATAATCGTGTATTTCACTTGTGACGTTACAGTACCTGCTGTAGATGTTCCAGTTGCATAATATTCAGCATAATAATTAAGATCGGCATTCCCTCCAGCAGAAACATTTACCCATTGTGAGTTATCTTGTGCACCAGAAGCACCTTTCGCAATTACAGGAATTACTGCATTGTTGCTACCCAATAATTGGATGTTGACATTGGCAGCTGCACCAGAGGTAGCTTGGTTCAATAGTCGACCAGTATTAAAATCAACTGTTGCGCCTGGTTCAAAATAAGTCGCGACTTTACCAACTGAAGCACAATTCGTTAAATTGATTTGAAAAGGTGTACGACCAGCAACATCGCCCGCATTTTTCAAAGATTGAGATGATACTGTTGGTAAATTTACAGTGAGATTTTTATCACCAGTATCAATCGTACACGTATTATCAGTTACTAAACCATTAATAGTGATCGTACCATCAGCTGCTTGTGCTGCTGCAATATTAAAAAGAGAGCTAGCCGCAATAAAAATAAATTTTTTCATAAAATCCCCAAAATATTCAATAAATATCGCTTTATTACTCTTCAGTGCTTTTATTCTGATCAAGTAATGCGGTGGAAATATAGCACCTTTCAAGTAAAAAACAAGAATAACATTATATTTTTATGTATTTTGATTGGTTATTTTTTATTGATAAATGCGGTTTTTATTTTAATTTATACCATATGGTAAAATATCATGAAATTATTTTATTTAAATTAATTTGATAATAATTTTCATTTAAGTTTTTTAATTTTTAAGAATTGATTTTTTTATTGTAATTTTATATAAATTATATATTTTTGGATAAATTAACTAGTTGATTTTCATTATTAAAATTAATTTTTATATATCGTGTAAATATATTTATTTTTTTAAGAAAATTTTAAGGTTTAATTCCTAGTGTTTTAGTTGTAATTCAATAAAAGATCATCTGGAGTTTGGTTCCATGAACAACATGAAATACACGTATAAACCGAATTATTTTTTCTTTGCTCATAAATTAGTCTTGTTTTTAAAAGACTATTTACTCAAACATCCTACTGAACAGAACACGACGTTTAATTTACAAACAATTTATGATGTCTTTAGCCACGATCTAGCCTCTAGCACAACAAATCTAGAAGGTATTCTAAACATTGCGGATGAGTATGTTTTAGAAACAGAAGAGGGGCTTTTACCATTGATTAGTAGCCACTCAATCAATTTAAAGAATCATGTACTTTCTTTAGAGTTTTCACCTAAAGCGTTAACAAGCTTATTGTCGGGGCGTTCATTAGTGAATCCGAAGGCTGCTTAGATTTTCTTTTAAGGTAGAATGAACTCATATAGAATTCATAAAATTTATTTTTAAGAGTTATTTATGAGTAAAGACTTTAAAGCCTTAACTTATATTGCAGATGATAATATAGCAGATACAGTGACTTGGCTCTTACACCATCAAGATGTTTTTGAATCTTTTCACTTTGATGTATTGAGCCAAGAGTTATCGGTTACCCATGCGGCAGGTAGGGATATTATTCGAGTTGGAACCTTTCTGAATGCTACTTATGGCATATTAGTCACTTCTGTATAAATGAAAAAAGCCCTGAATGATCAGGGCTTTTCAGTTTTTGCTGAGGTTAAGCACTCATCGCATCAACTGATAAATCAGAAACAGTTGGTTTTGGCTTTTCAGCTGTTAACCCTAGTTTATTAAATAATGCTTGGTCTTTACCTTCACCTGCATTTGGCGTCGTAAGTAATTTATCACCAGAGAACAGAGAATTTGCACCCGCCATAAATGCTAAAGCTTGATCTGAGTCACTTAAAGATTCACGACCAGCAGATAAACGAATATAACTATGCGGCATAATAATACGTGCTACCGCAATAGTACGAATCCATTCAATAACATCTAGTTTTTCAACATCAGCTAATGGTGTACCTTCAATTGGAACAAGCATGTTGATTGGCACAGATTCTGGATGAATAGGCAAGGTTGCTAATTCATGTAACAAACCAATGCGATCTTCACGGCTTTCACCTAAACCAACAATACCGCCACTACATACTTTCATACCAGCTTGACGTACATAATCTAAAGTATTCAAACGGTCATCAAAAGTACGTGTGCTGATGATGTGGGAATAATACTCGCGAGAAGTATCAAGGTTATGGTTGTAATAGTCTAAACCAGCATCTTTTAGGCGTTCTGCTTGTGATTGATTAAGCATACCTAAAGTCATACAGGTTTCCATACCTAATGCTTTAACTTCACGTACCATTTCTAAAACATAAGGCATATCACGCTCATGAGGGTTACGCCAAGCAGCACCCATACAAAAACGAGATGAACCTGAATCTTTTGCAGCTTTTGCTTCGCTAATTACTTTTTCAACAGCAATACGTTTTTCTGCTTCTAATTTTGAATCGTAATGTGCAGATTGAGAGCAATATTTGCAATCTTCAGGACATTTACCCGTTTTAATAGATAAAAGGGTGCTGACCTGAATTGTATTGGCAGTGAAGTGCTCACGGTGTACTTGTTGAGCCTTAAAAACTAAATCCAAAAAAGGTTGTTCATATAGAGCTTGGATTTCTTCACGAGTCCAATCATTACGTAGAGTCATTGTCATATCCATGATGATGGCATTAATTCACTGTACATAATCATACAGAATTCGTATTAAAGCTATAGGGCAAAAAACATCATTTTTTTAATTTGATAGCTAAAGTTGATTAAGTTGCTGTTCAATTGCCCAATCAATATGCACATTGACGATTTCGTCATGTAAACTTTTGCCTTTGTTTAGCTGATCTACAATTTCTTTTGAGTACGGTGCGTTGCCTAAACCGATAGCGATATTACGTTTGAAGGATTGATAACCTGTACGTCGTATTGGGCTGCCTTCTGTATTGGCTAAAAAAGTAGCTTCGTCCCACTGCCAAATATCAAGCAAACTAATATTATCTAAACCATGTCTAGGATTGAAATCGGGAATAGATGCTGTTTTAGCAAAACTATTCCACGGGCAAATTAATTGGCAGTCATCACAACCAAATATCCGGTTACCAATGCCTGCACGTAATTCTTCTGCAATGATTCCTTTATATTCGATGGTGAGATAAGCAATACAGCGTCTAGCATCTAACATATAAGGTTCGACAATCGCTTGTGTCGGGCAAATATCAATACACGCACTACAAGAACCGCAGTGAGAAGTAGCAGGTTCATCAAAAGGTAAGTCAAGTGATGTAAATAGTTCACCTAAGACAAAGAATGAACCTGACTTTTTATGAATGAGTAAAGTATGTTTACCTGTCCAGCCCATCCCAGCACTTTCAGCTAATGATTTCTCAAAAATAGGTGCCGAGTCAGCAAAAGGGCGGGATTCAAAATCTCCCACTTTTTCACGGATACGTGTGGCTAACGTTTTTAATCTGCCACGCATCACCTTATGGTAATCACGACCACGAGCATAACGGGCAATAATCGCAGAGTTAGGTTCGAAGGGTACATATCGTGGTTTTGGTGATTCCACCAAATAATTCATACGTACGCAAATAATACTTTTTGTTCCTGGCACCAATAAAGTTGGATCTGCTCGCTTTTCCAGATTTTCTTCTAAATAGGTCATATCTGCATGATAACCACGTTCAAGGTATTCTAAAAAACGTGGCATTTGCTCTTGAGCATCTGGTTTGGCAATGACACAATCAGCAAAACCCAAGTCTAATGCTTGAGCTTTGATCCATGCTTTTAATTCATGTGGATCAATTTGTTGCACTGCAATGCGTGATGTGTTGGAAGATGTCATAAACCGAAAAATGCAAGAGGATAAGAATATGCAGGCGGTAGTTTACCATAGCCAAGATATCCAGGCATGGGAGCAACGTTGGTTTGCTGCGCAAAACTCATCATTAGGTTTAATGCAACAAGCAGCTTGGTCAATCACTCAACAACTCATTGTACTTTTTCAAAAACAAAATTTTAAGAATATTGCTGTTTGGTGCGGACAGGGCAATAACGCAGGTGATGGATATTTTATAGCGAGTTATTTAAAACAGGCGGGATTCCATGTAGAGATATTTGCGGCTGAGTTGGGTGAATCAACTGATTTACACCATGCTGTCGATTTTGCGAAAGAAAATGATGTTCAGGTTCACCAAGGTTTTGAGGTGAGTAAAACCTTTGATTGTCATATTGATGCGTTGTTTGGGATTGGTTTAAACCGTGAATTAAACGGTTATTGGCAACACGCGATTCAACAATTTAATGGGCAAGCAGGGCTAAAAATTTCGATTGATATACCAAGTGGTTTACATGCAAATACTGGCTCTACTTTACCTTGTGCAATACGGGCTGATCATACATTTACTGTTTTAGGGCTTAAAGCAGGATTGTTTACCGGCCAAGGTAAAGAATATGCAGGACAAATTCATTTAATTAATTTAATACCAATAGACCAAGAGCTGAAA
The DNA here is from genome assembly GCF_002899995.1 of Acinetobacter sp. AKBS16. NCBI lineage: Bacteria > Pseudomonadati > Pseudomonadota > Gammaproteobacteria > Moraxellales > Moraxellaceae > Acinetobacter > Acinetobacter sp. AKBS16. The sequence goes on from NZ_POYH01000080.1 coordinate 34,319, forward strand.
CCTCTTGCTTACTTGACGCCAACACATATCAACCTTCCTAAACGTATGGCTTTTGGACATAAAGGAAGTTATGGGCATGTTTTGGTGATAGGTGGACATGAGCAAATGGGTGGGGCCGTCATTATGGCTGCTGAAGCTGCTTTTCATGCA
>NZ_POYH01000080.1:34560-35178 GCF_002899995.1 Acinetobacter sp. AKBS16
AGGTTACGGTAGTTTGTCATCGCAACCATCATCAGGCTATTTTGTCGCGAGCTCCTAATATTATGCTGCGTGATATTAATGATTTCGATGAAAACGGTATTAAAGAAATTTTATCTCAGGTTGATGCAGTATGTTTTGGAATGGGGTTAGGTCGTGATGACTGGGCACACCAAATCTATCAACAGTGGTTTAATTATTTAAATCAGACTTCACATTTAGAAGTTGTATTAGATGCAGATGCCCTATGGTTTCTCGCAAAGCAGCCTGAAAAATTGAGTTTACATATTTATGCAACACCTCATCCGGGGGAGGCCGCTACATTACTTGGTTGTTCTACTTGGCAAATTGAAAATGACAGAATTGCTGCGATTTATGCGTTGCAGCAAAAATATGCAGGCCAGTGGGTGCTTAAAGGGGCAGGCAGCTTAATTTTAGAAGATAACTTGTATATTTGTACGCAAGGTAATGCAGGTATGGGAACTGGTGGAATGGGAGATGTCTTAGCAGGAATGATTGCAAGCTTAAAAGCCCAGTTCCATAAAGCAGTTACCCTACATGAGATCGTAACCCTCCATGCTCAGGCAGGTGACCAACTTGCCAAACAAGGCATGCGCGGTT
>NZ_POYH01000080.1:35254-54724 GCF_002899995.1 Acinetobacter sp. AKBS16
ACAAGCTTATGAGATGAACCAAGCAATTACTCAAGTAGTAAATCAATAAAACTTTAGCGTCTACGGCTACTAGAGCGACTTCGTCCACGAGCCATACCACCTAAGGCATTCAAGACAGTTAGTTTGCTCATACTTCCTGAAGCGTGGGCATGACAAATTGCAGCAGCAAGAGCATCGGCTGCATCGGCTTGAGGTTTAATGGTCAGGTTAAGTAAACGCATTACCATCATTTGGACTTGTTCTTTATCGGCAGCACCATATCCCACTACAGATTGTTTAATCTGGCGTGCAGTGTATTCTGCAACTTGTAAATCTAAATTCACTAAAGCGGCTATAGCAGCTCCACGGGCTTGACCAAGTTTTAAGGCAGAGTCGGGGTTCTGTGCCATAAAGACTTGCTCAACCGCAGCTTCAGTAGGACCATGAAATTTCACAATTCGCTCAACACCAGCAAAAATACGCTTCAAGCGCTCTGGCATCTCTTGAGTTTCCGTTCGGATTGTACCGGCATCAACAAAACGTAGTTTACTACCATCTTTTTCAATGATTCCGTAACCTGTTAAGCGTGAACCTGGATCAATTCCAATAATCAATGGCATGTGAAGACTTACTTAAATAGTTTAGAGGGTATTGTTACATAGCCAAATCGGTTCTGCATGAGTAATTTAAAGAATGCTGCTATGAATGGTTATTTTTCGGTTTTTAAGCCTAAAGATTTATATTGTCCACCCAATTTTCCATATATTCACAAGGAAGAGTTTGAAATCATTTGATGTAATTCTATTTTAATGGAATACTTATCTATAATGATGGAATTGAGCTTCTTTAATGGATGATATCAATATAAGGATTGCACATCGAATACGAGAGCTGCGTTTAGCACGTGGATATACTTTAGATGTGTTAGCTGCCCGTTGCCAAGTTAGCCGTTCAGCTATTTCTTTAATTGAAAGAGGAGAAACGAGTCCTACGGCAGTTGTTCTTGAAAAACTAGCAAATGGTCTTGAAGTACCTTTAACTCAAATTTTTACGAATGAAGCAGGGAATTCATCATCTCAACCGCTTATTCGTCGGAATGAACAAGCTGAGTGGCGAGATCCGGAAACTGGCTATATACGCCGTACAGTTTCACCTCCGAACTTAAAATTACCCTTCCAGATTGTTGAAATTGAATTTCCGCCTCATTCTCGAATTACTTATGAAACTAATGAAAGCTCTAGAGTGGTACAGCAGCAGCTTTGGGTCGTTGAAGGGAAAATTGAAATTCAATTAGGTGAAACTTCTTATGCATTAGGTCAAGGGGATTGCTTGGCAATGCAATTAGATCAACCTGTCATATACAGTAATCATTCAGCTCAAGTTGCTCGTTATATTTTAGTCGTTTCTAATCAACTGGTGCCCGCTCTTAAGGAATCTTTATGAACTATTCCCTCGATTCTAATTTCCGTTTAATTGATTGTAATGAAGCAGAGCATGCGGTAGCAATATTAGAAATTCTAAATGATGCGATTGTTAACTCTACCGCATTGTATGACTATGTTCCCCGTTCACTTGATTCAATGAAAACATGGTTTTCGGTAAAAAGAGAAAATGGTTTCCCTGTCATTGGGGTGGTAGATGAGTCAGGTAAGTTATTAGGATTTGCTAGTTGGGGAACATTTAGAGCGTTTCCAGCTTATAAATATACGGTTGAGCATAGTATCTATATTCATCATGAACATCGTGGCTGTGGTCTAAGTAAAGTTTTAATGCAAGCGTTAATTCAACGTGCTCAACAGGCTCAACTTCATGTGCTCATTGGTTGTATTGATGCGACAAATCAAGCCAGTATAGGCCTTCATGAGAAAATGGGCTTTACCCACGCTGGTACTTTTAAACAAGTGGGCTTTAAATTTGGGCAATGGCTTGACGCTGCTTTTTACCAACTAGTTTTGGATACTCCATTTGAACCAGTGGATGGATAGATTATCAGTTTTGAAAATAGGCAATGGCCCAGATCAAAATGGTAAAAAGTGAACTGGGCTATAAACTAACTCTATAAAATACCTAATTGTTCTAAACTTTTATAAGTAATCTCTTTTCGAACAGAGCTAGGTATTCCTTTTTTCATTTCTAAGTTAAGGGAGAACGCTACAATATTTCCTTGAGGCTGAACAACCCATCCAGTTAACCAGCCTACTTGTGGGTCTACATCCCATCCCCAACCACTTTTTGCGTATATTTTATTTCCATTCTTTTCTTCTATGAATAGCATGGATTGCACTTCATCTTGGACTTTTTGGCTAAATGGAAGCGTTTTATTAGCTAGCTTGTAAGCAAATTGTGCCTCTTGCTGAGGAGTAATTTTTAAAGGACCCACCAGCCAAAAATTATCGACTTGGGTACCGATATCTGCATTGCCATAACCAACACGTTTCACTTCATTAGACATGAGTTCAAGTCCAATACGACGAGCTAAATCTTGATAAACCGGAATAGCGGAAGCTTTCATAGCATCGCCTAGGGTCATGTTCTTTTCCCATTCTGGGAATAGCCTTTTTTGCCCGTCCCACTTAAATACTTCTGTAGTGGTTGCCTTATGGTGCTCAAGGCCGATCAAAGCATTAAGCATTTTGAAGGTCGAAGCAGGTACATACTCGGTCGAAGCACGAGCAAGATCATTACCATAGCTTTGTTGAGTTTGGCCTTGTTGGATAACTAAAACACCCGTAGTGTGTGCTTCGTTAAATAAATTTTTAATTTTCTCTGCTTTTTCATCAGATTTTGAAGCACTGTGATTTGGATTAGCAGACACTATATAAGGTGAGCAGGCTGAAATAAAAATAGCGCTTGTTATAAGTAAGAGTGCTTTAATGTTCATAAGACTTATAAGATTGAATTTGAAGTTTAGCTAATTAATGTAACTTGAGTAGATCAATTATTAGATATCAAAAATGTAAGTTAAATTTTATAGAAAAGCTGCTAATAGATAAAAGCATCGGCCAATTCATGAAAAAATTGCAATCTTGTAGAAAAAACACTTGATAAAGTTGATATAGCACTCATTAATAATAGAGTATGACTGTTTTACTAAGTTAGAATCAGTCTTATTTATAGTATTGCAGAACCCCTTAGTTTAGCTATGATTTTAGGTTACAACAAAAACATTGTCTAAGCTTTACAACTAAATTTAATCCATGATTTCAAATGAAAAATGGATGAGTTTAGTTAAGTATTAACAACTGCAATGAATTTTCTTTTTGAGATAGATAAAGTTTTACATGAATTTACTTCTTATTGTGGTTCTGGGCGCGATTGTTGAAATTGCCGTATGGATTGGCGTAGCACAGTTCATCAGTGGATGGTATGTGTTTTTCTGGTTCATTATTGCTTTCTTTATTGGTCTTACGCTTATTCGTAATAGTACGGCTGGTATTATGCCGCAATTACAACAAATGCAGATGACTGGACAATTGGGTAATGATCCGACTGTGACTAAAAAATTAGCTTATGCTTTTGCTGGTTTTTTATTAATGTTGCCAGGTTTGGTATCTGATGTATTAGCGCTCTTAATTCTTATTCCAGGCGTACAAACTGCGTTTCGTAATATTGCAATGAGAACACTGGCAAAACGTCAGCAAGCCATGATGAACAAAATGATGGGCGGCATGGGTGGTGCAGGTGCTGGTCAAAACCCATTTGCAGATTTAATGCGTCAAATGCAGGATATGCATAATCAACAAGGCGGTGGTAGCCAATATCATGATTCTAGTATTATTGATGGCGAAGCGAGAGAAGTTACTCCAGACCACAAGAAAATTGAGCATAAAAATAAAGATTAATTAATCTATTATACAAAAAGGGCCTAAATCTAAAAGATTTAGGCCCTTTTTAATTTATAACAGTTAATCATCTGAAGTTTCAGAAGTACCTGCTTTTGCTTGAATCATCTCGTTTTGATTATCTTGGAGCTTAGTTTGAGGTTGATACTTGTTTGAAGGCAGAGCTACTTGCTTGTTTTCAGATTGTTGATATTTTCGGCTTCTATTGGCTCTTTCACGAAAGCCACCTTTATTAATGAGCTGTGTCATAAATTCGCTTAGAAAATAAAATATATTTCTATTTTAACAAATTCAACAAAATATCAAAATAAGAAAAATAGTGCTAAAAAAATAATATTTAGTCTATCTCTTTGTATAAATTAAATATTTGAAATTTGAACGGATTGTTCATTCAGATTGAATTATCTTTTCATTTCACATAGGATAAATATAAAGGATGTATAAATTTAAAAATGTAGCAAACCTATTAAAACAACAACGGTTGAAGTGAGGGAAGGAGGGTTACCTATGCTATATCAATATCATTGTGCTTGTTGCGACAAAGTTGTGGCATCAACTGATAAATCATGTCCATATTGCGGTTCACACCATATTCGTAGTCCATATGGCCTATGGATGTTTTGCGTGATGGCTTGTCTAGCAGTTGTTGTCGTATTCAAAGTTGTTCATCTTTATATCCAGAATCATCAAGATACACCTGTGCAATCGACTCTGTTAGATGTATTAAATGAAGGTGATAAGAGCACAAAACAATAATATTGCTTAATACTCACTACATGCCTTTAAATAATGTATGTTGAAGGGGCTGTTGTTTAATTTTAATCAAATACAAAAATAATAAAAAAGCCCGCTGAAGAGCGGGCTTTTAATATAATCAGCTTAAAGGCCTGCGGCATCTTTAAGTGCTTCAACTTTATCGGTTTTTTCCCATGTAAATGCAGTATCTGAACCTTCACGACCAAAGTGGCCGTACGCAGCTGTTTGTTTATACATAGGTTGAATTAAGTTAAGCATGCGAGTAATACCAAACGGACGTAAATCGAAATGTTCACGTACTAACTGGATAATTAACTCATCAGAAACTTTTGCAGTACCAAAAGTATTGATTGAAATAGAAGTTGGCTCTGCAACACCAATTGCATAACTCACCTGAATTTCACATTTGTCCGCAAGACCAGCAGCAACAATATTTTTAGCTACATAACGACCAGCATACGCAGCTGAACGGTCTACTTTAGATGGATCTTTACCAGAGAATGCACCACCGCCGTGACGAGCCATACCGCCATAAGTATCAACGATGATTTTACGGCCAGTTAAACCACAGTCACCCACAGGTCCACCGATAACAAACATACCAGTCGGGTTAATGTGGAATTTAGTTGCTGCATGGAACATTTCAGCAGGAATGATCGGTTTAATAATTTCTTCAATTACAGCTTCTTTAAGCTGAGTTTGAGTAATTTCAGGATCATGCTGTGTAGAAAGTACTACTGCGTCTAAACGTACAGGTTTACCATTTTCATAAGCAAAAGTTACCTGACTTTTTGCATCTGGACGTAACCATGGTAATGCACCTGAACGACGAAGTTCAGCTTGGCGTTCCATTAAACGGTGAGCATAAGAAATAGGGGCTGGCATAAGCACGTCAGTTTCACGACTTGCATAACCAAACATTAAACCTTGGTCTCCAGCACCTTGGTCTTCAGGTTTTTGGCGGTCTACACCTTGTGCAATCTCTGGTGATTGTTTACCAATCATGTTGATTACAGCACAAGTTGAACCATCAAAGCCTAAATCTGAATGGTGATAGCCGATACCGTTAACAGTTTGGCGAACAACAGCTTCTACATCAATATTCGCAGTTGTTGTGATTTCACCTGCAAGTACAACAGCGCCTGTTTTTACCAGTGTTTCACAAGCAACACGTGCGTATGGGTCTTCTTTTAAGATTGCATCCAAAATAGCGTCGCTAATTTGGTCGGCCATTTTATCGGGATGACCTTCGCTTACAGATTCCGAGGTAAAAACAGCGTACTCGCGCATGAAAGTCCTATCTTGGTTATTTCAAAAAGACATAATATGTTACATCGACTTGAGCTTGAGGACCAGTTCATACTGACTAAAAAGCATGAATTTCTTTCATTTCTACTATGTTTTAATTGATATGTGTATCAGGGAAATTGATATAGATAGATGAAAATTAATCATTTTTATAATAGAGTTTTAATAAAATGTTTAAATTTTAAACATTTGATTTTGTTAAATATTAATCAAAAAGATTTAGACTATGAAGTGAAAAGCTACAAATAAAGAAAATAAATACAACTCTATATGCTGATTAAGAGGAAGAAGCTTACAATCGTTGAGCATAGAAATAAGCATAAATACTATTGTTTTACACAGCTTAAGAATCTAAATGTTTTTTGAGTAACCAAGAAATAGTTAAAAATAAAGAAATATACAGTGTTGGGGTTTACCCCTAGGCGTTTTTTTAAGACAATATAGCGGCATTGAATGGTTATTCATCTTCTTCTTTTCATCAATCTATTAAAATTGGATTCTGATCTATGACGACCCCTTTAAACGAACGTCGTATTGCAAACGCAATTCGTGTATTGGCAATGGATGCTGTGCAACAGGCAAACTCAGGGCATCCGGGTGCTCCAATGGGGATGGCAGATATTGCTGATGTCGTCTGGCGCGAGTTTTTAAATCACAACCCAAATAATCCACAATGGGCAAACCGTGACCGTTTTGTTTTATCAAATGGCCATGGTTCAATGTTGCAATATGCTTTGCTTCATTTAACAGGTTATGATCTTTCAATTGAAGATTTAAAACAATTCCGTCAATTGCACTCAAAAACTCCTGGTCACCCTGAATATGGTTATGCTCCAGGAATTGAAACAACGACAGGTCCTTTGGGTCAAGGTATTGCAAACGCTGTTGGTTTTGCATTAGCAGAAAAAACTTTAGCTGCTCAGTTCAATAAAGATGACTTAAAAGTAGTTGATCACTTTACCTATTGTTTCTTAGGTGATGGCTGTTTAATGGAAGGTATTTCTCATGAAGTATGTTCTTTAGCAGGTACTTTACAGCTTGGTAAATTGATTGCTTATTATGATGACAACGGCATTTCGATTGATGGTGAAGTAGAAGGCTGGTTCAGTGATGACACTGAAGAGCGTTTCAAGTCTTATGGTTGGCAAGTTCTTCGTGTAGATGGTCACGATGCTGATGCGATTCGTCAAGCAACAGTTGAAGCTAAAGCAGAAACTCAAAAACCAACGATTATTATTTGTAAAACAATTATTGGCTTAGGTTCTCCAAACAAGCAAGGTAAAGAAGACTGTCACGGTGCACCACTGGGTAAAGATGAAATTACCTTAACTCGTGAAGCTTTAGGTTGGACTGAAGAAGCATTTGTTATTCCTGCTGATGTATATGCTGCATGGGATGCTAAAGCAAAAGGTAATGAAGCTGAAGCAGCTTGGAATGAAGTGTTTGCTCAATACCAAGCAAAATATCCAACGGAAGCAGCTGAGTTACTTCGTCGTATTAGCGGTGACTTACCAGCAGAATTTTCAGCTCAAGCAGATGCATTTATTCGTGAAACAAATGCTAAAGCTGAAACTGTAGCAACTCGTAAAGCGAGCCAAAACACATTACAAGCATTTGGTCCTTTATTACCTGAATTATTAGGTGGTTCTGCGGACTTGGCAGGTTCTAACTTAACACTTTGGAAAGGTTGCCAAGGCGTTCAAGAAAACCCGGCTGGTAACTACGTGTATTATGGTGTACGTGAGTTCGGTATGACTGCAATCGCTAACGGTGTTGCATTGCATGGCGGCTTCATTCCTTACGTTGCAACGTTCTTAATGTTTATGGAGTATGCACGTAATGCGGTACGTATGTCTGCATTAATGAAACAGCGCGTGATTCATGTGTATACACATGACTCAATCGGTTTAGGTGAAGATGGTCCAACACACCAACCAATTGAACAAATTGCTTCTTTACGTGGTACACCAAACTTAAATACTTGGCGTCCTGCTGATACTGTAGAAACAGCGATTGCGTGGAAATCTGCTTTAGAGCGTAAAGATGGACCTACAGCACTTATTTTCTCTCGTCAAAACTTACCATTCCAAACGCGTACTGAAGAGCAAATCCAAAATGCGGCAAAAGGTGGTTATGTTCTTGCTCAAGAGAAAGGTGAGTTGAAAGCAATTATTATTGCTACTGGTTCAGAAGTTTCTTTAGCAATGGAAGCTTATACTCAACTTGAAGGTGTTCGTGTTGTTTCTATGCCATGTGCAGAAGAGTTCATGAAACAAGATGCTGCATATCGTGAAGCAGTATTACCAGCTCACATTCGTGCACGTGTTGCTGTAGAAGCTGCTCACGTTGACTACTGGTGGAAGTTTGTTGGTCTTGATGGCAAAGTAATTGGTATGACAACTTATGGTGAGTCAGCACCAGCAAAAGACTTGTTCCAATTCTTCGGTATTACAACTGAGGCTGTAGTTGCTGCGGTAAAAGAGTTAACTGTTTAATCTTTTTAGCAGAATAAAAAGCGTCCCGATTGGGGCGCTTTTTTTATAGACTATTTAAATGTTAAGTTCAGTTTGGATCGTAATATTAGAAGTTAAAAGCTTATGAATAGGGCAGTTTTCAGCAACTTTTAATAATCTTTTATGCTGATCCTCAGTAAATTCACCTTTTAGAGTAATTTTACGCTCAATATTATTTTGACCTGCTTCTGGATCACCATTTGGATTTAATGCTAAATCAACTTGTACATGCTCAATTTTGATGCCTTTGTGATTTGCATACATCTCTAGTGTAATTGTAGTGCAAGCTCCTAAAGCCGATAATAAAAGCTGAACCGGATTTGGAGCTGTATCTTGTCCACCTTTATCGGTGGGTTCATCTGCAAACCATTGATGACCCGAAGGATCGGTAAGTGTTACTTGATAAGGAGTTGAAGTACTTTGTGCTTGGGCAGTGTTAACCATGTGTTACCTTGTTATTTATCAATAAAATCGTAGTAAAAATTAATAAATCTGAAAGCTTCGAATAGAAGAATACCTATTCTTTATAATATGGTTTTTGAATAACAACTGTAACGCTTTTATTGTTGCATGGATGAAACATATCGTTTTATAAAGAATAGTGAATTAAATTACTTGATGTATACACTAACGACTATATCAATAAAGGATACGAAAAATGCATCTTAAAACATTAAGCTTCGGTTTAGCAGTAGCATTGGCAAGTACAGTTACATTAGCTGCACCAGTGGACTATAAAATTGATCCAACACATACAGCTACTGTTTTCTCATGGAATCACTTCGGTTTTTCAACCCCAAGTGCTAACTTCTCGGACATCCAAGGTGTAATTAAAGTTGATAATGTTAAACCAGCAAACTCATCTGTAAATGTGACCATTCCTTTAAGCAGTGTGAATACCAATGTACCTGCTTTAGATAAAGAGTTCCAAGAAGAAGCTTGGTTTAATGCAGCTAAATACCCAAACATTACTTTCAAAAGTACGAAAGTAGAAACGAAAGACAAAAAGCATTTCAAAATTACTGGTGATTTAACTGTTAAAGGTATCACTAAGCCAGTTGTACTTGATGCTGTCTTAAATAAGCAAGGCGAGCACCCAATGGCAAAAGTTCCAGCGATTGGTTTTAACGCGACAACTTCGTTCAACCGCTCTGACTTTGGTTTAGGTAACTATGTGCCGAATGTAGGTGATAAGATCACTGTAAACATTACAACTGAAGCAACTGCGGCTAGTGCAGCTAAAAAATAAGTTGTAAGTTTTCTAAAAAAGTCCTCAACTTGAGGACTTTTTTAATTAGATAGTTTCTTTTTTATCTGGTTCTATAAAGACTAAAGGTGAGGTTGGGTCTATATTTCTTTTTTCAGCTTTTTCTCTTAGAAATTGATAAGTCGGAATATTCATTTTTGCCTGATCACGTAATTTCTTTTTTATATAAAGAACAAGAGCAAAGCAGGTGGTTGCTACGGTTAGCATCATGCCATTCATATAGCTCATGATTGAGCTCACGTAACCAATGGTGGTTAAACGATGCATCATTCGCTCAACTTGAGTACTACTTTCGATACCAGTAATCGCCCAACTGCATAAATGCTCACAATTATTAATAATCAAATGATAATGGTTTTCATGCATACGTGAACGCATACGTCGTACAACAACTTTTCCTCTGTAGCGTGGTGCATCATAAGAACGTACATGAATTTTTTTGCCATGAGAAAAGGCATCTAGAGAAGTGATTTCAATGGGCCGTTTTTTGATGAAATGTGCGAGGCCTGAATAATGAATAACTCGACCTCTCCCAGCATAGATACCATGATGGCTATAGCCGAGATGTTTTACAATAAGATGAGCCCCTAAAGGGTAGCGTTTATTTGTTTGTTGCATATTCACGCTGATCCAATAAAGTTTAATCACTTTTATACAAAGCTGTGACTATTATAACGAATATAGTTGTGTTCTAGTGTATTGATTAGGTGGAATAAGCGACTTTCGGGTATATATCACTTCAAACATTTTTATTTAATAAAGTGTCTTTATGAAAAGAAAATGACATCTAAGGTTTGCATTAATGAAAATACTAGTACTGTGTATCGTGAACTTCATAATCTTTACACAATCCGCTTTAGCACTAGAGTATCGACAGATTAGAAATACTACTGATGATCAGTTTGAAGTAATTGAAATTTCTCATTTAGAACAATTACGCTTATTTTTGAAAAATCCGCAAACTGATCAATATTATAAAAGTTTCGACAATATTCAATATCAACTTAAAGCATGTGAACAGCTTACTTTTGCGATGAATGGAGGCATGTTCCATTCCGGTTTTTCTCCAGTAGGACTATATATTGAAAACGGACGAGAGAACCAACCTTTAAATGAAGATAAAGGCTGGGGAAACTTCTTTTTGCAGCCTAATGGAGTTTTAGCATGGAATGACAAACAAGCCGTTATATTGACAACTGAACAATATAAAGCAAAAGTTTTTCAACCCGATTATGCTACGCAGTCCGGTCCTATGTTAGTGATTAATGGCAAAATAAATCCCTTATTCCTAGCAAATAGTGATTCAAAGAAAATACGTAATGGGGTAGGTATAAAAAATAATAAATTGTATTTTGTGATATCTAAAAATAGAGTGAATTTCTATAGTTTTGCTCAGTTCTTCCAAAAAAATCTTGAAGTCGAGCAAGCTCTATACCTTGACGGTTCTATCTCTAGTTTATATTTGCACAAGAATAATCGAAATGATAAAAGATTTAATATGGGGCCTATTATTGGATGGGTGGATCAGGCAGATTGTAGACCCAAGTAAAATATAAAAAAGCCAGTACAAGACTGGCTTTTTAATTAATGAATAGATGGTTTTTGAGTGAGTTCATTTAACTCTTTTCGGCTATAACCACGGGAAATAAGAACTTTCTTGATTCCCTTAATGACATCTTCATCAGTCGCTTGCGCAAGCGCACTTAGAAGTTGTTCATTAGTTTTACATGAGCAGTCATTTTCAACACAAGCAGTTTGGTTTTTATGCTCGTTATGCTGTTGATCTGCCAAGAACAGCTTTTGCCAAAAACTCATAGAGCCTTCATATACAACCTAACATAGCTCGAAATATAGCCAATATAAATTAAAATACAAGACTCTATATGTGATAAATCCACCAGTTGAACTAGAGAATTTTCGATAGTAATGGTCGAGTTAAACGAAATTATGACGAATAGATGACTTGATATTTTTTTTAAATTTAAATACTTAATTAAAAGACTTTGAAAAATAAGGAGATATTTAATCTCCTTATAAAATAGGGTTACATTGAAAAATTTTGTTTAAATCTTCTCAAGTAAGACACCAGACTCTACATGATGCGTATAAGGGAACTGATCAAATAAAGCAAACTTAGTAACGCGATGAGTTTGAGTGAGCGTTTTTAAATTTTCATATAAAGTGTCGGGGTTGCATGAAATGTAGATAATACGTTCAAAGCCCTGCAATAGTTTTAAAGTTTCATCGTCAATTCCTGCGCGTGGAGGATCAACGAATACCGTACCGAAGTCGTAGCTTTGAATATCAATATCTGCTTCTTGTAGACGGCGGAATTCACGTTCACCTTGATAGGCTTGAGTGAACTCTTCAGCCGATAGGCGAGCTACTTGAATATTATCAATCTGGTTCTGTTCGATATTCCACTGCGCCGCATAAACTGATGATTTTGCAAGTTCAGTCGCAAGTACTCTTTCAAATTTTAGAGAGAGTGGAAGCGTGAAATTACCATTACCACAATAAAGTTCTAATAGGTGTTTTTTTGATCCTTCAGCTGCATCACATGCCCATTGCAGCATTTTTTTGCAAACTTGTGCATTAGGCTGCGTAAAGCTACTTTCGATTTGTTTGTATTTAAATGAACGGTTTAAAAGTTCAAATTCTTCTACAACAAAGTCATCGCCAATAACAATTTTCTGGCCGCGGCTACGGCCCATAATTTTAATATTTAATTTTTCAGCAAGTGCTTTAGCTGCTTGTTCCCATTCCTGATTAAGCTTACGGTGATAAATCAAGGTAACTAACATTTCTCCGCTTAAAGTTGCGAGAAAGTCAACTTCAAATAAACGCTGAGAAAGTAAAGAGTTGGCCTTAAGTTCTGCTAAAAGAAGTGGCATTAAGTCATTAATGCTTTTATCTGCAATAGGAAACTCATCTATGCGTACAACGGTTTTTTGCTTGCCATCGTCATTACGTTCAAACATGGCATAAAACATATCATTTTCTGTATGCCAGATACGAAATTCAGCACGCATACGGAAATGTTGTTCAGGCGATTCAAACACTTCTAATGTAGGCGGTGTAAATTCAGAAAATTGAGTAGTAATGCGATCAATTTTAGCTTGAAGTTGTTGACGATAAGAAGAAGTCATAGACAAAGAAAATTTAGACAGAATCAAATGGTGAATGGTACCAAAAAATTGAGCTTAAAGGAGCCAATTTTAGTTAGTTATTCATAAAGAAAAAATACTTACACTAGGAGTGACTTAAAACGCGTTCAATAAAATTAGATTTTACTGCTCTATATTGGTCATGATCTAAGTAGGTGGACTGTAACTTTAATTGATTATATTCATTAACTAATGTTGGAGAAGCTATAAGCTTATCTCTAAAGGTTAAGAAAAATGTGAATATTGAACCGGTTACTACAACTTGAAAGGCAACATCATCGTTGTTGAGTGACTCGAGCATGCAAAGCTCATTTGTTCTTAATGTATTTTGCTTTTCTATAAAATTAAGCGTTTTTAACTGTTCTATTGCAAACTCAAATTGATCGGGTAGAACCTCAATATAAATGTCTAAATCACCTTTTGAGAATGCATTAGGTATTGCAGATGAACCTATATGCTCAATTTGGGCAGATGGTAGCAGAGCGGAAATTTGTTTTCGGTATAAGCTAAAAAGCTGAGTGCATCTTTGTTGGTATTGTTCTGGTTCAAAAAAAATCATGATTAAAAACTCAAATTGATAAAATTTATATATTTAAGAATAGATTATTTTATTAAACAAAAAAGCCCAAATATCGTAATTTGGGCTTTTTAGAAAATTACTTAATTATTCAGACATTGTCATTAAGCTTGCATTACCGCCAGCCGCAGCTGTATTTACGCTAATTGCACGTTCAATTACCAAACGTTCAAGTGGAATCGACTCATTTGGTTCAACATGAGTAATACCAACAATTGCGCCAGAACGGCTAGCAATTTCTTGCTGTAATGAGAAGATCTCTTCGCGGTTGCCATGATGTAAAACTGCATCAAAATCATCTGTAGTGATGTTTTTAATGGTTGTAATCGCATCAAGTACATCTTTTGGCAACGTTTGTTTATGTTTTGCCAATAATGGACTATTTGGCATTACAGCAGCTTGGCTGCCAACTGCAAAGATTGCAAGTAACTGATGCAATTGATCTTGTTCTGTATCAGCAATTGAAAGAACACGATGACGCGGCAAAATAATATATTGGTTACTTTCCCCAGTAGGGCCTTGTAACTCATAAAACTTACCAACACCAAAAGGTTCAATTTCACGGTTTGCTTGTGGTAAATGTTGTTTCGCCCAGTTTTGTAAGCTTTGATAAACCTCACGGTTAAAGCCTTCAAAAATGGTTTGCTCATTTTTTACCGCAAATGGAGTTGCTAATACTTTGTTAGAACAATGCTGCATTAAGCGATACATATAAAGAGGGCCACCCGCTTTAGGGCCTGTACCAGATAAACCTTCACCACCGAATGGTTGTACGCCAACAACAGCACCAACAATATTACGGTTGATATAAAGGTTACCCACTTCAGCATGTTGAATTACGGTTTGGATGGTTTCATCAATACGGGTATGCAGACCCATGGTTAAACCGTAACCTTTCGCATTAATTCTTGAGATGAGTTGCTCAAGTTCACCATACTTATAGGTAATGATGTGTAAAACCGGACCAAAAACTTCACGTTGTAAGTCATCAAGATTAGGAAGTTCAATTGCTGTTGGCACAACAAAAGTTCCTTTATCTAATTCTGTTTGGCTTGTTGCACCAAACATCAGTTGATGTACCGGATAACCCTTCGATTTCATTTTCTGGATGTGCTGGTCAATCGTCTGTTTTGCTTCGTCATCAATAACAGGACCAATGTCAGTTTTTAAAATTGCAGGGTTACCTACGATCAACTGTTGCATTGCACCTTTAAGCATTTTAATAACGGTTGCAGCACTGTCTTCTTGTACACATAAAATACGTAAAGCAGAGCAGCGTTGACCTGCGCTATCAAAAGCAGAACTTACAACATCTAATACAACTTGTTCAGTTAAAGCAGATGAGTCAACAATCATTGCATTTTGACCGCCAGTCTCTGCAATGAGCGGAATAGATTGACCATTTTCAGATAAACGTTTTGCAACGGTCTTCTGTAAAATTTTTGCAACTTCAGTCGAGCCAGTAAACATGATGCCATTGATACGGCTATCTTGGCTGAGCTGAGCACCTACTGTTTCACCGCGGCCAGGAAGTAGCTGTACAGCACCATGTGGAATACCAGCTTCCCATAAAATCTGAACTGCTTGGGCTGCGATCAATGGAGTTTGTTCAGCTGGTTTAGCAATAACACAGTTACCACTGACTAATGCCGCAGCAATTTGACCTGAGAAAATTGCAAGAGGGAAGTTCCATGGGCTAATACAAAGTACAGTACCTAAAGGCTGAATAACTGTATTTGCAGGAAGATTTTCAACTTGGGTTGCATAGTAACGTAGGAAATCTACAGCCTCACGAACTTCTGCAATCGCATTGGCATAAGTTTTACCACTTTCACGGCAAAGTAATACCATCAACTCTTGAATACGGCTTTCCATGAGGTCAGCTGCGTGTTTTAAGTATTGAGCGCGTTGATCCTTAGGCGTATTTGACCATTCTGATTGGGTTTGTTCAGCTGCAGTAAGAGCGATTTCGACATGCTTAAGATCAGCTTCTTGTACATAACCAACAATTTCATCATTTTGTGCTGGGTTTGTAATTGCAACAGAATGACCTTGTTCTAAAGAATCAGTATTAGCCAACAACGGATGGCTTTGCCAAATACGATTACGTAATTCTTGAGCTGTGCTATCTAAAGCTGCAAGTGGGGTGTCATTTGCTAAGTCATAACCTTTAGAGTTTTTACGAAGCGTTCCGTACATATCTAAAGGTAGTGGAATTGATGGATGTTTTAAACCAACTGAACCTTCAAGCTTAGCTGCATTACGAATATCATAAATTGGAGACTGGATAAGATCTTCAACTTTAAGTGTTTTATCGGCAATACGGTTAACAAATGAAGTATTCGCGCCATTTTCAAGTAAACGACGGACTAAATAAGCTAACAATGTTTCGTGGTTACCAACCGGAGCATAAATACGGCATGGCACGCCTAATTTATTTTGCTCACGTGGACCAACAACTTGTTCATAAAGCGGCTCGCCCATACCATGTAAGCATTGGAACTCATATTGACCAGCGTAATATTTGCTTGGATCTGCTAAATGATAGATCGTTGCTAAAGTTTGAGCATTATGCGTCGCAAATTGTGGATAAATAAACTCTGGTGCTGCAAGTAATTTTTTAGCACAAGCAATATAAGACAAGTCAGTATGAACTTTACGTGTAAAGACAGGGTAGTCATCCATACCTTCGATTTGTGCTTTCTTAATTTCGCTATCCCAATATGCGCCTTTTACAAGACGGATCATCAGACGCTTTTGGCTACGCTTAGCAAGGTCAATAATATAATCAACCACAAAGAAGCAGCGTTTTTGGTAAGCTTGAATTACGAAACCAATGCCTTTCCAGTTCGCAAGTTCTGGCTCAAAACAAAGACGCTCAAGTAACTCAAGAGAAATTTCTAAACGCTCTGATTCTTCTGCATCGATATTTAAACCAATATTGTACTGTTTAGCTAAACGAGCGAGTTCAAATACTTTGCCGTAGAGTTCTTTGTGAACACGTTCAATTTGCGCACGTTGGTAACGTGGATGTAAAGCTGAAAGCTTAATTGAGATACCAGGGCCATCATATACGCCTTTACCATTAGACGCTTTACCAATTGCATGAATGGCTTGTGTGTAATCATTAAAGTAACGTTCAGCATCATGGTCGGTTAAGGCAGCTTCACCTAACATGTCATAAGAATAGCGGAAACCTTTATCCTCAAGTACTTTTGCGTGGTCGACAGCTTCTTCGATGGTTTCACCAGTCACAAACTGTTCACCCATCATACGCATTGCAACGTCAACTGCTTTACGAATAATGCCACGGCCACTACGTGCTAAAAGGCCAGTAAGTACACTTGAAAGACTGGTTTGCTTCGGTGTTTCCATAAGCTTACCAGTTAACATGAGACCCCATGCAGCAGCATTCACAAACATTAAGCTGCTTTGGCCAACATGTTCTTTCCAGTTACCTTGATTGATTTTATCGCGAATGAGCAAATCACGTGTTGCTGTGTCTGGAATACGAAGCAAAGCTTCAGCAAGACACATCAAAGCCACGCCTTCTTGTGAAGAAAGAGAGAATTCTTGTAATAACCCTTGAACAATACCTGCTTTACCTGAAGAGGTCTTACGTTCACGTAAATTATGGGCAAGGTTAAATGCAAGGTCATAAATTTTATGATCTAAATCATCAGATACCGCAGCAGCTTGTAATAGCTCTTCTACAGCTTCAGGTTCGGCACGTCGCCAAGCTGTATTAATGCGTTGTTCAAACTCACTTTTATCGTTGAATTCGGTGATATAGCCTTGGTGAGATTTATCCATTTGATGAAAAGTATCCATTGTGTTCATATCTATTTCCGCCAACCAGCTCTCGTAAACTCATCTTGAGTAGAGAGGTTTAGATAATTTATCATTACAGAAGAAACACCGAATAACTCACTATATTTTGCCCATTTTTTAGAGGAAAATTCAGATGAATGGCCCATTATTAAGCCTTGATCGCACCGATTTAAAAATTTTGGATATTCTTCAAACAGATGGGCGTATTTCCAACAGCAGATTAGCTGAACTCGTCAATTTGTCTCCAACAGCAGTTATGGCACGAGTGCAGAAGCTCACCAAAGATGAATTCATCTTAGGTTATGAAGCTAAATTAAATCCGGTTAAGTTAAATGCAAATTTTTTGGTTTTTGTTGAAGTTTTACTCGATAAAACCACACCCAATGTTTTAGATGAGTTTATTGACGCAGTCGTGCATTATCCAGAAATCGTTGAATGCCATATGGTCAGTGGGGGATTTGATTTTTTAATTAAATTACGCAGTGGAAGTATGGAGGAGTTTCGACGTATCGCAGGGCAAGTGCTATGGCAATTACCCGGTGTAAAAGAGACTCGTAGTTATCCCGTGATGCAAGTTGTGAAAGATAGTTCAAAAATTAAAATCAAAACTAAAAATAAATAAGGGGCCGAAGCCCCTTTATTTATTTCAATGAGTTATGTACTTTCTTTATAGAGTTTATCTGCTTGCTCAAAGCGACCAGTCACATCAGAGTTTGGCGCTTTGCTGATCAAGCTTACTACGATGATGCTGATAAATGCACAGATAAAGCCTGGAATAATTTCGTAAACACCAGTGCTTGCGAAAAGGTTTTTCCAACCGATCACAACAACAGCACCTACGATCATACCTGCTAAAGCACCTTCTAAAGTCATACGTTTCCAAAACAATGACAAGATGATGAGTGGTCCAAATGCAGCACCAAAACCAGCCCAAGCATAAGCAACAAGGCCAAGAACTTTACTGTCAGGGTTACCCGCAAGCACAATTGCTAGAACGGCAATTGCAAGAACCATGATACGCCCAACCCATACAAGCTCTTTTTGAGATGCATTTTTACGAATGAAGCCTTTGTACAAATCTTCAGTTAGTGCACTTGAACATACCAAAAGCTGACAGCTTAATGTACTCATAACCGCAGCTAAAATAGCAGCTAGAATGATACCGACAATCCATGGATTGAATAAAATTTTAGTCAATTCCATAAATACAGTTTCAGGGTTTTTGCTTACCACACCTGCAAGTTCAGGGTGTTGCTGGAAGTAAGCAATACCAAAGAAACCGGCACCGACGGCACCCACTAAACATAAAATCATCCAAGTCATACCAATACGGCGAGCAGCAGGAATTGATTTTACAGAGTCAGCAGCCATGAAACGTACAAGGATATGCGGTTGGCCAAAATAGCCTAAGCCCCAAGCCATGGAAGATAAAACGGCCACCACACTTAAATCAGAAATGATGTTAAATGCATGTGGACGAGCAGTTTCAATAAGCGTCACAAACTGAGTTGTGTCACCGATTGCAAGGTAAGTCACGATTGGGGTGAGCAAGAGGGCAAAAATCATTAAGCCAGCTTGGAAAGTATCAGTCCAGCTAATTGCTAAGAAACCACCAATACAAACATAACTGATTGTTGCAATAGCACTTAACCAGATTGCGGTGGTATATGACATACCGAATAAATTTTCAAATAAACGGGCACCAGCTACCATGCCTGAAGCACAGTAAATAGCGAAGAAAACCAAGATAATAACGGCAGAGAAAATACGAAGTATCTTTTTCTGGTCATCAAATCGACTTGTAAAATAGTCTGGCAGAGTGAGTGCATTATTTTGGATTTCAGTATGAACGCGTAATCGACCAGCAACCAGTAACCAGTTAAGCCAAGCACCGATAATTAGACCAATTGCAATCCACGCTTCAGATAAACCAGAAAGATAAATCGCTCCTGGTAAGCCCATGAGTAACCAACCACTCATGTCCGATGCGCCTGCGGATAATGCAGTAACGAAACTGCCTAAACTACGACCACCAAGAATATAATCAGAGAAGTCGCTTGTAGCACGGTAGGCAAATAAGCCGATAAGTACCATTGCTACGATGTACACCATAAACATGATGAGGGTGGGATCAAAATAACTCATAATGGATGTGTGTCCTTATATCCATAATCCGTGATTGTAACCTAATCCAGGTCGCTGTTTTCTTGTACGGCATTTCAAGAGGTTG
>NZ_POYH01000080.1:54780-66732 GCF_002899995.1 Acinetobacter sp. AKBS16
GATTCAACCATAAAAGAATTTTTTTGCTCTGTTATCTTTGTGATGTATTTTATGTATCTTTGTGTAAACAAGTGTAACTTTGATTACATGTTATATTTAGTTTAATAAAATCAATTGATTATCAGTTTAAAAATAATATTAAAACTTATTAAAAAACTAATAATATAAAAAACTAAGAGCTAAATTCAGTTTTTTAGTTACAAAAATAGTAATGACAGGGTGCCTTTTAAGAAAAGTTATTATTTAGATGAATAATTTCTCATCAATTTTACGCGAAAAAATGGTTTTAATAAGAAAAAAAGAATATCAAAAGAGGAAATATTAACTCATCAATTGATGAAATAACTCGTGCATACCTTCTGTAGCCGTCATATTTAATAATTTATATTGAGGTGGAACACGAGAATGATCTGCTTGGGGATCTATATAATACGCTTTGGCATAATGAGGAATCTCATGGACCAAGGCGGCAACTGGATATACGCTTAATGTCGACCCGATTACAATAAAAATATCAGCACTTTGTACTAAATGAATTGCTTCTTCATAAGCAGGTACAGCTTCACCAAACCAAACGACATGAGGTCGAAGCGGGTAGCCATTTGGACAAAAGTCCTGTTCTAAATCGAGCTTCCAACCATTAACTTCATAAAATTGAGTTGTATATTGTGCATCTGGCCCAGAACTTTTCGCTAGTCGAATATTGCCATGTAGATGTAAGACATTTTGGCTTCCAGCACGCTCATGTAGATCATCAATATTTTGTGTAATGACTTGTACATCATAATGGTCTTGTAGTTTAGCAATATATTGATGAGCTTCGTTCGGCTGGGCTTCTAAAATATTTTTACGACGTTCGTTGTAAAAGCGTTGAACTAAAGCTGGATTTCTTTCCCACGCTTCGGGAGTGGCAACTTGTTGTATATCATAATTTTCCCAGAGACCATTACTATCGCGGAAAGTACTAATTCCACTTTCTGCACTCATACCGGCGCCGGAAAATACCACAAGTTTTGTCATATGAATGATCCATTCATGAATTTGGTTTTTAAATCTGATCTATACATATATAAAAAAACCAGTTAAATCTAAACTGGTTTTTTTATTAAAACTATATCTATATTATAGACCAGCTTCATACTCTGCATTTGTTAAAAGTTTTTCAACATCTGCAATATTGTCTGGTTTGATTTTATAAATCCAGCCTTTGCCATATGGATCTTCATTTACAAAATCCGGATCATCTTCAAGATCATTATTAACTTCTACTACTGTACCAGAGACAGGGGCATGAATATCAGAAGCAGTTTTAACTGATTCAACAACTCCGGCTTGTTCGCCAGCTGTTACTTGGCTACCCACTTCAGGAGTTTCAACATAGACCAAATCTCCAAGCTCATCTTGTGCATGGTCGGTAATCCCTGTAATAACAAGGTCTCCTTCAATTTTTACCCACTCATGTGTACGTGCATACTTCAATTCTGAAGGATGGTTCATGACAACTCCTTAAGCTTGTGTCCAATATTTTAATAACATTATAAATAGGGGTCTTTGCGCCAGTTGCTCGGACTGCGACCGCTCCAGCGTTTAAAAGCGCGACTGAAATTTGCGACATCCGAGTAACCAAGTTCATCTGCAATTTGTTCAAGACTATAATCTGTACGCGAAAGCAGAGAGGTCGCATGACGATATCGAACTTCATCTACTAAAGTAGAAAATGAAGTACCTTCGGCTGCCAATTGTCGCTTTAAGGTACGATCTGACATATGTAAATATTCTGCTACATTTTCTATGCTTAAGTAATGTTGTTCAGAATTACTTAAAATATCACGTACACGCATGGCTAGACGGCGGCGTTCGCCTAAAGCAGATAGTTCCGCTTCACATTGGTTAATAGCGATTTGACTTGCGATTGGATCGGCATTAACTAACTTAAAACCTAAATATTTTTTATCAAAACTCGAGATTAGATGAGGCTGGTTAAAGCGGATGGTGCTGCTTAGCTTGCTTCTATACTTATCAAAACCTTCCGGTTCTGGAAAGTCTAAATCAACATCGCCCGCTAAATCTTCAATACCCGTAATCGCTTTAGCCATGGTCATAATACCAATAGTTAAACCTAAAACGATCTCAGTACGAAGAGGCTCTAACTCAATATCACATTGCAATTGTAATGTGGCTTTTGGTCCGAAAGTAGAAAAATATAATTGTAAAAAAGGTAAGCGTAATTGGATAAAACGGGCAGCGAGAGCAATCGCTTCTGTAATATCTTTGGCTGTCATTATCGCGTAGCCAATAAATCCGTGAATGGAAATACGCATTTGAGTGCCAATGTGGTAACCCAGTGTACTTTCACCGGTAAGATTTAAGGCATGTTTGACCAGCTCATTTGCTACGGGTGTTGAAATACGATATTCAGGATCGGCCAATTGCTCACTAGTAAGATGAAAAGGAGCAAATAATGTTTCATCGTTGTATCCCCAACGTGAAACTACATCTAATAGCAATAAGCCATAGACTCCTGGAATACCTTGATCTTGACGAGCTGAGGTAATTTTCATATGCGTTCCGTTGCTCTCATCAATTTTCTACGTGCATTTCTTACACATCTTGTCATGAAATATAATTTGAGTTTATAAAAACTGTTAGACAATCATATCAACGATTCATTAAACATTCTTTTTAAAGACAACGATTTTTGTCGTTGAAATAAGTAAAACATCCCCATGCTGATTTAAGGCTTGCGTAACGTAGCTTACAATACCACGATCCAATTTTGTTTTGGATGGCGTAATGGCGGAAATTTCAGCTTCAACATGAATACGGTCACCAGGCCGAGTAGGGCGTGGCCAACGTAGACTAGATTCTGAGCCTACTAGTCCACCATGAATCGGCATGCATTCAGTCCATAAGCGCATAGTAATTGCCGAGGTATGCCACCCGCTAGCGGCAATACCTTTAAAGATTGGATCTTCTTTGGCTAACTCTTCATCTGTATGGAAAGGTTGAGGGTCATAGTGGCTTGCAAATTGTTTAATTTCATCAAGTGTAATTTCATACTCACGACTGACAAAACGATCACCAATTTTTAAATCTTCTAAATAAAGCATTAATCTTGACCCTGTACTACTTTTTGCTCAATAAGAAAACCGCCCGTTTGACGTTTCCATAATTGTGCATATATACCATTTTTAGCAATTAATTCTTCATGAGTACCTTGCTCTGCAATTTTACCTTCATCAAGAACAATTAAACGGTCCATTTGAGCAATGGTAGACAAACGGTGAGCAATTGCAATAACTGTTTTATCTACCATCAGGTCATTTAAACTCGACTGAATAGCTGCTTCAACTTCTGAGTCTAAAGCGCTAGTTGCTTCATCTAAGATTAAAATTGGTGCATCTTTTAAGAAAACACGCGCAATAGCGATACGTTGTCTTTGACCACCTGACAGTTTGACACCACGTTCACCCACTTGTGCCTCATAACCTGAACGTCCTTTTAAGTCGACAAGTTGAGGAATAAATTCAGCTGCTTTTGCCTTATGCACGGCACTTTGCATATCTTGATCAGTTGCATCCGGACGGCCATATTTAATATTTTCGGCAACTGAACGATGTAGTAGAGAAGTGTCTTGAGTAACTAAAGCAATATTTGCTCTCAAACTATCTTGTGTAACATCTTCAATATTCTGCCCATCAATTAAAATTGCACCTTCTTTAAGATGATAAAAGTGTAAAAGTAATTGGATGAGGGTAGATTTACCTGCACCTGAACGGCCAACGATACCAATCTTTTCACCTGCTTTAATGTGTAGATTAAAGTGATCGATGACATTTTTATTGTTATAAGCAAAGGTTACATCTTTAAATACAATTTCACCTTGTGTGACTGCAAGTGGTTTTGCATCTGGCTTGTCTTGAATATTGATTTTCTTACCAAGTGTTTGCATGCCATCTTGAATAGTACCAACATTTTCAAATAATGCTGACATATGCCACATCATAAACTCAGCCATGCTATTAAGTTTTAAAATCATGGCAGTAGTAGCAGCAATTACGCCTAACGCTGCTAAACCTTGAGTCCATAACCAAACTGCGGTACCAATTACCCCAACAAATAAAACAGCAGACAGTAAATTAATGCTAACTTCAAAAAGAGTACCTAGACGCATTTGCGCATAGACTGTGGTCATAAACTCTTTCATTGACGCTTTTGCATATTGGCTTTCACGCCCAGCATGCGCAAAGAGTTTTACAGTTTGAATATTAGTGTAGGCGTCAGTTACACGGCCAGTCATTACAGCGCGTGCATCGGCTTGTTGTTGTGATACTTTGCTTAAACGTGGAATAAAGAACCATGCGCTTAATAAAAATAACCCTAACCAAACCATAAGTGGAATAAGTAATGTGGGTGAGATTGCACCAAGAACAATACTTACGGTAATAAAGTAAATGCTGACGTAAGCCAACATGTCGCCTAAAATAATCCAGAATTCACGGACAGCTAAAGCTGTTTGCATGACCTTTGCAGAAAGTCGACCAGCAAAATCATTATGGAAAAAGTCTAGGCTTTGTTTTAATAAAAGGTTATGGAAGCGCCAACGTAAGCGCATTGGAAAAGTACTATATAAAATTTGATGTTTTATAATAGATTGAATATTAACAAATAAAATATTAGCAAATAACACGCTAATGAGAATAAGGATGTTTGACGCATGTTGGCTTAAGAAACTTTCAGGCTGACTATTACTAAGCCAATCTACAAGTTGCCCAATTTTTGAAAAGAGCAGGGCTTCAAAGCTAGCTGCACCAGCTGTACATATAATAAGTAGCAATAAATATGGACGCACACCTTCAGTAGCTTGCCAAACAAATGGGAAAAAGCGTGTTGGTAAGGGCTCATCCAAACCTTTGGTTGGATAAGGATCTACAAGTTTTTCAAACCACTTCAGCATGAATGACTACCTTTATACATCAGCTACTTTAGTAAAATTTCGCAATTTAATTTGCAATAAAGTCAGTTAGATCAAACTTAATTAAGGTATTGATCTGTTGGGTGTGTGGATACACGTCAAAGTTTATGTTGTATATCTTTGGCTAAAACTGACATGATTTAGTCAAGACATAAATTTGGAATCGGGAAGAAGCCTAAAAGGCATCATAAAGACAAAAAATGTTTTATTCATTATATCGATAATAATAGATGAAGTGGTGAATGAATTTGGCTTGAATGTAATTTTTATAAATTTTTTTAATAAATGATAAAATATGAATATTTATTTTAAGCAGTATGAGCCTTTATCCGAGTATGGATAAAGGCTCATAACCCGTTACCACATTAAGTCATCCGGAATCACATATGCTGCATATGGATCTTCTTCGTCAGTAGTTTGTTCATTTTTCTCAGCATTATTGATCAAAATAAATCCTTTCATTTTTTGATCAATTTTTTCAGCTAAAGCTTTTGGAAGGTAAGCATATTGATCTTGATCTTTAGCAATCACTAAACTGCCTGTAACAAGTGCATTATAAACTTGCTGAGATAGGTAAACCTTTTTAATCTTATTCTCGTCAATAAATTGATAAGCCACATCTCCAGCAAAATCTATAATTTTGTGTTGCTTGATCATTTGAATGATTGAAGCCTTTAATGCTTTTTCTTCGAGTTGCTGCTGCTTTTCTAGATTCAAAGCTTGATCTTTTGCTTGTTTCTCTTTTTGAGCTTTTTCAATATTAGCTTTAATTTCTGCTTCATTGCTTTGACCAGTACGCTGCTCATGCTGAGCTTGTTTGGTAAGTTTTTTCGCTTTTTTATTGTCAACTAAACCAGCTTTGAGTAACTGAGCTTGTAAGGCATTTTTAACCATGACTTAATCCGAATTTGAAGAGGAAGAACTATGAAAGTAAACTGCCCAATACGAAATACTGAGAGTTAAGCTTAAAATTGCTGGAAGCAAAAATGATTGCAATTTTAAATAAGGGTGAACTAAAGCAGCAATTATACCGCCAGATAGAAAACCTATAAAAATAAGTAGATGCAAAATAATGCGGCGATTCTCTACTTTTAAACCTCGTGCTATATAACCAAGTGCAAGCCCAAGATCTGTTAAGACACCCGATAAGTGAGTAGTCCTAATAATGGTTCCTTTATAGTGACTTACCATTGCATTTTGTAGCCCCATGGCGACACAAGCCCATAATAGTCCATATTTTGGAAAATAAGGCAGCAGTAACCAACAGAGAAAAATAAATAGTGAAACTAGACTTAAAGGAAGGCCATACCGGCGGCCTAATTTGAAATGACTATTGCCTAAAATAAAACCACTGTAAAATGATCCACATACATAACATAGTATAACTAGTACTAAATATATGATGTGTTCAAACTGCCAGTTTACCAAACTCATGGCTAGCATACTGACATTACCAGTCATATGCGACACCGATTGATGTAAAAGGGTGATAAGCCCTAATACATTAATCATTCCGGCATTTATTGCCAGTAAGAAGGCGCCAAGTTGGAACCAGTTTGGTAAACTTTGAAATGGCATGTTCTCTATGAGTTTTGTCTTGAGCGAATATCAACTGCGGCTGTAAATAAAACATCGGTAGATGAGTTAAGCGCCGTTTCTGTTGAATCTTGTAATACACTAATAATCATACCCACTGCAACAACTTGCATTGCAATTTCTGATGAAATACCAAATAAGCTACATGCGACTGGAATTAGAAGTAGGGAACCACCTGCAACACCAGATGCACCACATGCTGATATTGTAGCTACAACAGATAAAATAATCATTGTTGCCAAATCAACATGAATTCCTAACGTATGCACAGTTGCTAAAGTAAGTACAGTAATCGTAACTGCTGCACCAGCCATGTTAACAGTAGCACCTAAAGGAATTGAAACGCTCGCAGTTGAAGGATTTACGCCTAAACGTTCAGCTAAATCAAGGTTTACAGGAATATTAGCTGCTGAGCTGCGTGTAAAGAACGCTGTGATACCACTTTCTTTTAAGCATTTAAATACTAATGGGTAGGGATTACCGCGAATTGTTAAACCTACCAGAATTGGGTTAATCACTAGAGCAACAAACAGCATTGTTCCTAATAGAACAGCAAGTAATTGTGCATAACTTTCAAGTGTTGCTAGTCCAGCATCTGCAAAAGTTACTGCAACTAGACCGAAAATACCAACAGGTGCAAACGCAATGACTTTATGAATAATAGCGCTTACAGCATGTGAAACATCCTGCATTACTTGTTTGGTCGTATCCGAGCTATGACGCATTGCTAAGCCGAGACCAATTGCCCACGCAAGAATACCAATAAAGTTCGCTTCACTGATTGCTTGAACAGGGTTTGCAATAAAACTTAAAAGCAGATTTTTTAATATATCAGCGAGACTACCAGGCGCTTGCAAATTATTATGAGAAACAGTGTTGAGATAAAGCGTACTAGGAAAAGATAAGCTAGCGATCACAGCACTAAAAGCAGCTAATAACATACCTACTACATAGAGTAGTAATACTGGGCGTAAATTTGCACTATGACCGACTTGGAAGTTGGCAATAGATGAGAGAACCAGTACAAAGACTAAAATAGGAGCAACCGATTTTAATGCTTTAATAAATAGTTCACCAAACAAGCTTAAGTACGGCGTAACGGTTGGAAATAATAGTGCGACGCCTATCCCTAAAATAATGGCGATAATAATTTTAGTGACTAAGCTTAATCGAGAAAAGAATTCAAGCATATAAAGGCCTTATTAACCTATTCATGGCTAAAGGTTGAACAAGCTGAGTATTTTATACGTAAGTGATGTGAATCTTAAGCTTTTTTATATCAAGTCATCAGTTTTATAGGGTTTGGTAATATTAAGTTTTTGTTTTTAAATAAATAAAATTGATTTTTTAAAGTGGGGTATCTAATGTTTTGCTTATATTACAGCCAGTAACGCTTAAGTTCTTATTATTTGCCATAAAAATTAGTGAAGAGGGAGAAAAGATATAAAAAGAAATAGGAGAGATTATTTTTGTTTTTTAATAGATTGGAATGCTAGAAAAACTACGCGAATTTTCAATCCTCTTTGCTCGGATAATTACCAGCTACCAAGTTGAAAAATCGCATATTTCAGGAATACATTAATATTATTATAATTTTATAAGTTTAGAGCAGTTATTCTATGCAGTATAACTGGTAAAGCATATTTAAAATTGAATGCATCTTATCATCCTTGATCGAATAGAAGATTTGCTTACCATCACGACGTGTTGAAACGACATCACTTTTACGTAGCATCATCAATTGTTGTGAAAGGGTGGGTTGGGTGATTTGTGTTTTCTCTTCAATTTGAGAGACATTTAACTCCTCATGGGCTAAGTGACATAAAATTAATAAACGGTCAGTGTTAGCTAAAGATTTTAATGTTCCTACGACTGAATCCGCCGCATTTTTCATTTCTTCAATTTGGAGTCCATCTTTCATACTTTATACCTATATCAATATGGCCGGCATAGTATAGATTGATCTTAAGAAAATGAATGTAGCAAAACTAATCAATCCAATTGTTTTTGTTGAAAAGGTTTATAAGTGTAATTGATAAATATATAACATTATTAAGGTAAAACAAGAATTTGTATTTGTTTTGTGTCAAAAGTGTTGCTTTGTGTGAGAAGCGTAATTGTTAAGTATAAATGAAACAAAGTCAAAGAAAATAAATTCTATTTTTCTGTCTATCAATAGTTAAATCTGATTTATATATAAAAGGGCGAGAAAAAAAAGATTGTGTTTTTATTTTCTAAAGTTATAATCGACTATGTACAGACAGGTCTGTATATTCTAGTTTGGGATGATAATTTAAAAAAATGTCAAACTCTAAGCTAGAATGACTTTCAGACGCAGCGTGATGAATAAGAAGAAGATTCAACAAGATAAGAAGAATAATATCACGCTTTATTTTTTAATGTGCAATTTTTTCAAATTCAATGAGTTTCTCTACACGCTTCCAATAGTCATCAATTTTTACTGAACCATGCTCAACTTGAGCCTGAATGGTCATACCCTCTAAAATATTGACCAACAGCAATGCCAAAGGTCGAGACTCTTCAATTTCATATTGAATAAGAAGATCTTGCATTAATTGTGTTAACCAGATTTTGTATAAAGTTGCTGGTTGATGTGTTGAAGGGTATTGTTTTAATACTTCTTCTAAAGCTTTTTGGAACATGCAACCATTAAAGTCTTCACTATTAAACCAATCTGAATACCATAAAAAGATGGCTTTAATACGAGCTAGTGGGTTGATTTCGTCTTCTTTAGATATGGCCGCAGTAAGAGAATTTTGTAAAAGTGAGTTTCTTAATAATAAACACTCTTCAATAAGTTTCTCTTTTGAAGGAAAGTATTTATAAAATGTCATTTTCGCTACACCAGATTCACTGATGATACGATCTACCCCTATAGAATTATAACTATATGAATTAAAAAGTCTTAAAGCAGTGGTAATAATGTCATCTTTTTTTGACATATTTTAGTAGCCTCACACAAATATTTTGCTATTAGCCTATAAGGTCGAGTGTACAAATAAAAAGCACGAACGCGAAATTTTACATTGTATTGACTGTTATTGATAGAAAAAAATAGGTTTTTTAAAATAATAAAAGGACAAAACTCAATGCTAAGCATTAATTTTTTTATAATTGAATAGCTATGTTTAGTAGTTAATTTTTTGATTTGGCAAGGTGGTTTTTACTATAAGTGGGCCTTTATAACTTTGATTTAAAGATTGGTATATTTAAACATGTATTTATAAAAGAAAAAAGGAGAAATTTTATAATTTCTCCTTTTTATATATTTAGTTAGTATTACTCTGCAGGAGGTAACAACATAAGAATTGAATTATTCAATAATTGAACAATGTTTTCTAAAATATCTGTATTGTTAAGCTCACTATTGAAAGGAATGCTTTTCCCATCGGCAATCGTTTTGAGTTGGGTGGCAAAAGATTCCACAATCGGTAATTCTTCCCCATTACCCCAAAACTTTAAAACGCCATTTTGTTCTGTATAAAGTAGACGCGAAGCAGGTTCGAGTAGCAGCTCATAGCCTTCTGTCAAAATAGCATTTAGGTCTTCAACCTCTATTTCATCTGGTTCTGGAATATTGTCTGGATATTTAGGCTCGCTCATGTACGACATGAGGGCAGCATCAAGTACTGTTGAATTTTTCAATTGAGCTAGCACTAAATCTCTTAAATAAGCCAACTCTTCCGTGTTTATTTCCCCAATTTGAGGAGGATTCTTACGGGTAATATCGACAACAGGATTTTGAAGTAATTCATCAGTAGCAAATTGATCGCTAATTCTATCGATCATGCCTGAAATATTAGGCATACGGAAACCAAAGGAGAAAGTTAAACAATCATCTTCGGCAACGCCATAATGTGATAATCCAGGTGGAACATATAATAAGTCGCCAGGAGCTAATACTTCATCAAAATGAACATCTATTTCTGGTAGCAACTTTAAAGGTTGATTAGGTACAAATTCAGTGCTTGCATCACACATTTGGCCGAGTTGCCAGCGTCGATGACCATATCCTTGAACAAGAAAAACATCATAAAAGTCAAAATGTTTTCCTACTGAACCACCTTTTGGGGCATAAGAGACCATAATGTCATCACGGCGCCATTGCGGAATAAAAGGAAATTTCTTCCACAATTCAGCTATATCAAATGAATAATGGTCTACTGCTTGAATCAAAAGTGTCCATAACTTTGGTAGTTTTTGAAAATCACCTTTAGTTAAGGGAGACGATTTTACATGCCATTCATTTGGATTTTTATCTTTTTGACGGATAAGACGAGCAGTTACATGGTCTTCTAAAGCGAGTTCTTTTACATCATTCGGCTCTAACATACCCACAATTTCAGGCATAGCATTACGTACAAGTAATGGTTTTTTCTGCCAATACTCTGTTAAAAACTGTTCAGCAGTAATACCGCCTAAAACGGTTAAAGCTTCTGTCATGGAAATAACCTATAAATAAGCTAATAAATATTAAGGAATTTGGAGATTGAGTTGTCTTAAAATCTGACAAAGCTGAATCATGGGTAAACCCATCAGCGTGGTTTGGTCTTGGCCTATCATTTTTTCAAATAAACTAATGCCGAGACTTTCACACTTAAAACTTCCTGCGCATTGTAAGGGCAGATCTAAGTCGACGTATCTTTCGATTTCAGGCGCGCTTAAATTGCGAAACTTAACTTGATAATGCTCAACAAGCGTATGTTCAAAACTTTTTTCAAGGCACTGCACACTTAAAGCAGTACTAAAAAAGACTGTTCGGCCAGAGTTTGCTGCTAATTGAGCTTTGGCATTTTCAATTGTTAAGGGTTTGCCAATAAAATCATGAGGAGCATGCTCTCGCCATGCAACCTGATCTGATCCAATTACAATTGCTTCACGATTTTTTTGTGCAATTACTTGTGCTTTAGTAAATGCCAGTCTTTTTGCTAAATCATCGGCATGCATTTCACCACAAGGACTCTCGTCAATATCTGGACTAATACAGATATATTCGATTCCTAAACGATTCATTAAATCTTTACGTGTCTGACTGCTTGATGCCAAAATAATTTTGGGTTGTTTCATTACACTGCAAATTCCATTAATACATCTAATGGAACATAGCTCAATACAGCTTGATGACAAGCATGAAGTTTAACAGGGGGTGCTTGACCAGCTTGATAAGCTTCTACCCAACGAGTTACACAAATGCACCAGAAGTCTCCCGGTTGTAGGCCAGGGAAGCCTGCTTCAGGTAGAGGAGTGATCAGATCGTTTCCGACTTTTTGTGAAAAATTTAAAAACTCAGAAGTCATTTGGGCGCACACCGTATGTTGACCAAGATCTGTTACGGCTGTATGGCAAAAACCATTCCGGAA
>NZ_POYH01000080.1:66821-74018 GCF_002899995.1 Acinetobacter sp. AKBS16
AGCCAGTAATAGGGTCAAAACAACAGCTTGCTAAGGGTTCACCTAAAACATTTAAACGATTGATTTGTGGATCTGGATGAATAGACATAATGGATGAAATATTAGATGACTACCTCTATCATAATCAAAACTTTGGCTTTCTACAGCTTTTATGCAAAAAAACTAACCTTTTTTGATGTAATCATTTAAAATTGGCGCGTTTTTAAAATCATAAAGAGAGCTTTACATGAATTTTCAGCGCATGACTGACCTTAATTTAGCAGGTAAACGTGTCCTTATTCGTGAAGATTTAAACGTTCCTGTTAAAAATGGTGTGATTACTAGCGATGCTCGTTTACGTGCCGCACTTCCAACAATAAAAGCTGCTTTAGAAAAAGGCGCTGCTGTAATGGTATTTTCACATTTAGGTCGTCCTGTGGAAGGTGAGCCAAAGCCTGAACAATCACTTGCACCAGTGGCTGCATATTTAACTGAAGCATTAGGTCAAGAAGTTAAATTATTTACTGATTATTTAAATGGGGTTGAAGTTGAAGCAGGACAAGTTGTTTTGCTTGAAAATGTTCGTTTTAATCCGGGTGAAAAGAAAAATAATCCTGAACTTGCACAAAAATATGCAGCTCTATGTGATGTGTTTGTAATGGATGCTTTTGGTACTGCTCACCGTGCAGAAGCTTCTACAGAAGGTGTAGCACGTTTTGCACCTGTTGCAGCGGCAGGCCCATTATTGGCTGCTGAATTAGATGCACTTGGCCGTGCAATGCAAACACCTGAAAAACCAATGGTGGCAATTGTCGCTGGTTCTAAAGTTTCAACAAAACTTGATGTATTAAATTCATTATCTGGTATTTGTGACCAACTGATTGTAGGCGGTGGTATTGCAAATACTTTCTTGGCGGCTGCTGGTTACAATGTTGGTAAATCTTTATATGAAGCTGACTTGGTTGAAACTGCAAAACAAATTGCTGCTAAAGTAAGTGTTCCACTTCCTACAGATGTAGTTGTAGCTGATGCTTCACAAATTAACTTCGAAGATTTCTTAGGTTCTTTGGCAGCAGCGCAAGCAGTAATTAAGAAAGTTGAAGATGTCACAGCAAATGATATGATTTTGGATGTTGGTCCTGAAACAGCTAAAGCATTTGCAAATATTTTAACGACTTCAAAAACGATTCTTTGGAATGGTCCTGTTGGTGTATTTGAAGTTGATCAATTTGGTGAAGGTACTAAAGCACTTTCTCTTGCAGTTGCACAATCTGATGCATTCTCAATTGCTGGTGGTGGTGATACTTTAGCTGCGATTGATAAATATAATGTAGCTGATCAAATTGGTTATATTTCAACAGGTGGTGGTGCATTCCTTGAATTTGTTGAAGGAAAAACATTGCCAGCAGTTGCCGTTTTACTTGAACGTGCTTAAAAACTGTTATATTGAAATAAGGAGGGATTGAGTTATCAATCCCTTTTTCATTGATAAGTCATTAAATTGTCATATTCCTGAAATAATATAATGAGTACTAAATCACCAATTGTGGAAAATAGTGATGAATTTAAAACTTACCTTTGCTGCTTTGTTAATTGTCCCAATGATGTTGACTGCTTGTGCGAAAAAAGAAGAGGCGACTCAAGCAGGCCAGGATGCGGCATCTACAGCTGTTGCTGACAAAGTAACTCCTGAACAACAAGCTGCAATCGATGCGCTTGATAAGCCAGTTTTAGATGAAAAGAATACAGATGTGGTTGAAGGTAGTACGGCTAGCGAGTCGGCTGCTTCAGAAACGCATTAATTTGTTGTTTTTTGTTAAAAATTCCCTGCAAATGCAGGGATTTTTTTTGAAATACTGTGATTTGTTGCTGAATTGAAATAAATGACAAGGTAGAATAAGCCGCACTACCTGGGAGGATATTATGGCACTCATTTCAATGCGCCAGCTCTTGGATCACGCTGCGGAACATAACTACGGCGTACCAGCATTTAACGTAAATAACTTAGAACAAATGCGTGCAATTATGCTTGCCGCAGATGCTACCAATTCACCTGTAATTGTTCAGGCATCTGCTGGAGCTCGCAAATATGCAGGCGCTCCATTCTTACGCCATCTTATTTTGGCTGCAATTGAAGAATGGCCACACATTCCAGTGGTAATGCACCAAGACCATGGTACAAGCCCTGATGTATGCCAACGTTCTATTCAACTTGGTTTTAGCTCAGTGATGATGGACGGTTCATTAGGCGCTGATGGTAAAACTCCTACAACTTACGATTACAACGTAGATGTAACTCGTCAAGTGGTAGCAATGGCTCATGCTTGTGGTGTATCTGTTGAAGGTGAGATCGGTTGCTTAGGTAGCCTTGAAACAGGTATGGCTGGAGAAGAAGACGGTGTGGGTGCAGAAGGTGTACTTGACCATTCTCAGCTTTTAACCTCTGTTGAAGAAGCAAAACAATTCGTTGCTGATACAAATGTTGATGCTTTAGCAATTGCTGTAGGTACTTCACACGGTGCTTATAAATTTACACGTCCACCTACAGGGGATATTTTAGCAATTGACCGTATTAAAGAAATTCATGCGGCATTGCCAAATACTCACCTTGTAATGCACGGTTCAAGCTCTGTACCACAAGAATGGTTAAAAGTAATTAACGAGTTTGGTGGTAATATTGGTGAGACTTATGGTGTACCAGTTGAACAGCTTGTAGAAGCGATTAAACATGGTGTACGTAAAATCAATATCGATACTGACTTGCGTTTAGCTTCAACAGGTGCAATTCGTCGTTTCATGGCGGAAAACCCAGCTGAATTTGACCCACGTAAGTATTTCGCTAAAACTGTCGATTCAATGAAACAAATTTGTATCGATCGTTATGAAGCTTTCGGTACAGCTGGTAATGCTGACAAGATTCGCCCAATTTCTTTAGAGAAAATGGTTGATCGTTATAAATAATTCCCGTTAGGGTTTGATTTATAGAAACCGGTTATTTATATAACCGGTTTTTTATTGGCTGAGTTTTTTATAAAAAAACCTGTGATCAACACAGGTTTTAACGACAAAAGATTAACTTATTTTTGTAAGTTCTTTTTGTCGAGGCTTGGATCTTTAATTTCTACATAAGCATTTGCACGGACTTCACGTAACCAGCTATCAATTTCAGTGTTAAATTGACGCTCACCTAAAATTTGACGTGCCATACGCTCTTGATATTCATGTGTCATATCTTTTTCGCGTTTGTCTGTCACTTGTAAGATATGCCAGCCGAATTGAGTTTGGAAAGGTTCACTAATTTCACCTACAGGAATTTCCTGCATTTTTTTATCAAACTCAGGAACCATCATACCTGGCGTAACCCAACCTAGACTACCGCCATCACGTGCTGAACCTGTATCGTTTGAATAAGTTGCAGCAAGAGTAGCGAAATCTTCACCCGCTTTTAATCGCTTGTAAATGCTATCAATAATTTGTTTCGCATTTTCAGGGCTTACCACTTCGGAAGGTTGAATAAGAATATGGCGTGTTTGATATTGCGGTACTAATGCTTTCTGTTCATTTTGCTTACGTTCTAAAAGTTTTAGAACATGTACACCATCGCGTACAGAAATTAAGTCAGTTGTTTGACCGTCTTGCAGTGGAGTAATACGAGCAGCAAGTTCAGCCGGTATATCAGAAAGAGGACGGAATCCCATATCTGCACCTTCAACTTTTACAGTTGCAGTTGAAAGCTTTTTAAGAGCGTTTAAATCATTGTTTTGAGCAAGTTGTGAACGAACTTCTTTTGCTACATTTTGAACTTCTTGAGGGTTATCTCCGGAAATTCGCATATGAATCACATGAGCTTGATTACCTAAAGCAGCTTGCCCTTGTGGTGACTTTAAGAAGTTGTCTACATCTTGATCACTGATTTTAATGCGAGACATAACTTGCTGTTGACGCAGACGATTAATTGCTAAATCTTCAGCAATACGGCTACGTAAGTTTTCATAAGTTCCAGGTGCAATCGCATCTAATTTTTGTTGAAAGGCTTCTAGGCTTTTGCTACCCGATTGACTTGCAACTTTAAGTACAGCCTCATTTAGACTTTTCTCATCAGGTTTGATGCCATATTTTTTAACTTGTTCAAGTTGTGCTTGACGTAAGATGAGCTGGTCTAATACTTGAAATTGTAAGTATTGTTGAGGTGGCACTTCTTTTTTTTGTGCTTGCAATTCGTGAGCTGCTTCAGCCATTCCTTGTTCAAGGTCACTTTTTAAAATTACGCTATTGTCCACAATTGCCACAACTTCATCAGTAGGTTGGGCAAAACTATGCATTGATGAAGATATTAATACAGCAAGGGTCGTCGCTTTAAAAAACTGTTTAAGATGTTTTGTCTTCATTAACGTTGTGTCCAAGATTGATTAATTTTGTTAAAACCTAAAACGCGATTTTCAAGTAAAGACGCGAGTTTATTGTTTAAACCACCTAAACCTTTAAGTGTAATTTCGGCCATGATCGCGCGCTTTTCACTAACATCTGAAGTTTTCGGATCATCTAGATCGTTATAGTATGAACGGCCATAGACAGAAATACCCCAGCAACATGACTCATAATTAACTCCTAGCAAGAGTTCACGGGCAACATCATTGTCCATGTCATATTGTACGTGGCCCATAATACGCCAATTGTCTTTAATTGGTTGTATAAACGATGCAACAACTTGGTCGTATGTATCTTGGCGACCAGGAATATCTTTACGATAGAAATAGCCTAAGTTATATAGATTTCCTTTATCACCTGTATAGTAAACTTGGAAGTCACGTTGAGCATTATCGCCATTTGACATCCAAGCCGAGTTGGCAGCAATGGTAAAGTTTTGATTAAGTTGGCTTGATAAGCTTATAACAGGGCCAGTTTTACGCTCGGTGTCGAATTCATCTTGGCCTTGTTTTAAAGTGACGCGGCGATCTTCAAAATAATAGCTTTGTCCCACACTTGCACGTAAACGCTCTAAACCTACTGTGTCAAAAAGACTATAACTTACACCTAACGATAAAAAGTTATTGTCTTCAAGGCGGTCATGTCCATAGAAGCGGTAAGGGTTAAATAACTGATCGTAACTAATTGACGCAGTGGTTGAGTCAAAGTTAGGGTAGCCATCTTGATTTTTGTATGGCGCATAGGCATAGAAAGCACGTGGTGTAAGTGTTTGTAAATATTTACCTTCACGTTCAAAATTCAAACCAGTGTCCAATGTAAATTGTGGCACAACGACTGATTTGTTTTCAGAGCCGCCAGGGTTATTTAACTGAGTATCTTTATCATAGAAGGTTTGAATAGAACGTACAGAAACCTCAGGAATTACAAAGGCTGCTGGTGTTCGATAGTTATAACGTGTTGCAAACTGGTTATAAATACGCGTACCGCTACTTTCTTGTGCAGAATTATCGTTAATTGATTTCTTAAAGTATGCAGTATCGTTATTGAATTCGTATTGTAAGCCTAATGGATTACCTGTGACATAATTCAACAAGAATTGCGGCAAACGTGCATATGGCTTGTCTGCATCTTTAACTTGAGGATCAAGGGTCTGGAAATCTTCGACTTTAAGCTGTGCTTTTAAACCCGGAATACCATGTTGATAGTTAAGTTCCCAAGCTCTACGTAAGTTAAGATCTGTTTTAGAGATAGGGCTACTATCTAAATCAGAGAAGTAGTCTTTATCTGATGCGTAATTGTATTCAAGGTTGGTAGACCATTGGTCATTGATATCCCAATTATGTAAAAAATGGAAATCTTTACGGTCTTTATCATCATATTCTTTATCCGATGGCAAAATGCCGCCCCAAATCTGTCCGGCACCAAACCCATCCGTCAAATATCGGAATTCACCTTGTAACATTGCACCACGATCTGCTAAGTATCGTGGCGTAATTGTTGCATCGTAATTAGGCGCAAGGTTTAAATAAACAGGAACCGAAAGTTCAATACCACCATCGTTTGAGAAACCAAATTGTGGGTTGAGGATACCTGTAGTGCGGCGGTCATCAATCGGGAAGTTAAAGTAGGGAACTGCTAGAACTGGAACATCTTTTACATATAGTTTTGTTCCGCGCGTAACACCACGCCCAGTTTCTTGGTTCAACTCAATTTTGTTGGCTTGAATTTTCCAACCTGGTTTCTGGCCTGGCGGACAGGTTGTGTAAGTCGCATCATTGAGAACCATTACATTCGGAGAGGTTCTCTCGATCTTCCCAGCATGACCATGGGCATGTTGTTGTTCAGAAATATAAAAACTATTATCTAAATTTCCGGTTTGAGTCTTTAGATTGTAATCAATTTCATCACTTTGAGAGAGTAAGCCGCCTTGAGCTAACTGTACTCGGCCTTGTGCATGTGCAAATGTTTGAGTTTTATCGATGGTGACTTTATCGGCACGAACTGTACGGCCTTCCTGATCTATCACCACGTTTCCTTCCAACACAGAGTCGCCGGCAGGGTTGTAGTGCCCATAATCAGCCGTTACAACTGAAGTAGCTTTATCTGCATCTAACGCTTTAGTTTCAGGATTAATTGGTGTAATCCAAGTTCCTTGGCAGAATGCTGAACTCAAATATTTATTATTGCGCAATTGCGCCTCAGGAGCAGATTTATCAACATAATATTGTTGAAAGAATTCCTGCCCTGGATAGGCTTCCTTAATACTCGCCTTAAGTTGATTATTGTCTATGTTGGAGACAACACCAGCTG
Source organism: Acinetobacter sp. AKBS16 (assembly GCF_002899995.1). Lineage (NCBI taxonomy): Bacteria > Pseudomonadati > Pseudomonadota > Gammaproteobacteria > Moraxellales > Moraxellaceae > Acinetobacter > Acinetobacter sp. AKBS16. Next base: position 73,539 of record NZ_POYH01000080.1, read on the forward strand.
ACTCAGCATAACTTGATTGTATGGAGCCACTACATAAGAGCGTAAAAATAGCGGTCGCTAAAGGATTAAATTTAAACTGATGCTTCATTGTCTCATTAACCAAGTATGCTAATTCACAATTAATTATTGTCGCATCATAGAGAAAAAGTTTATAAGTGGCTACACTTAACCCTTCAAAAATCTCAGCTTGTTTTAGATTTTATTGCAAATGAATACACAACGTGAACAATTGATACATACATGGCTTACATCTGTTCTTGAAAATGATCAATTTCAGATCGCTTATTTAGCAGGGGATGCAAGCTTTCGACGTTATGCTCGCATCCAGTTACAAAATAAAACGTATATGCTTATGGATGCGCCTCCTGAAAAAGAAGACTGTGTTCCGTTTGTGACCATTGACGAGTTTTTTGCAGGGCATGGGGTTCGGGTACCTCAGATCGTTGCAAAAGATTTAAATCAAGGTTTTTTATTGTTAGA
>NZ_POYH01000080.1:74108-83117 GCF_002899995.1 Acinetobacter sp. AKBS16
GACTTTGGTGATGTGCTGCTGTCTACATTGTTAAACGATGAAACAGTTGATCAATATTATGAACAGAGTTTTAAACAGCTTATTCATTTGCAATCGATTAATGGGGCTGAACATTTCCCGGCTTATTCTTATGAAAAGCTTTTATCGGAAATGCAGTTGTTAACAGATTGGATGTTACCGTCACTCGATATCCATCCAACAGCTGAGCAAAAGAAAACTATTGATGATGCATTTGATTTCTTGGCTCAGGCAGCATTAGCTCAACCGCAAGTTATTGTACATCGTGATTTTCATAGCCGTAATTTAATGAAAATTGCTAATGAAGAAGAATTGGGAGTAATTGACTTCCAAGACGCGGTTATTGGGGCTGATACATATGATTTAATCTCGATTACACGTGATGCATACGTGCAGTGGAATGCTGAGCGTGTTTATCAATGGTTTAAAGTGTTCTATGAGCTTTTACCAGCATCTGCTAAACAAAACCGAAGCTTTGACCAATTTAAACGTGATGCTGATTTAATGGCAATTCAACGCCATATCAAAATTTTAGGTATTTTTGTCCGTTTGTTTGAGCGAGATGGTAAGTCTGGTTATTTGAAAGATTTACCACGAGTCATGTGGTATTTACTTGAAGAGAGCCGTGGCTATCATGAGCTTGATGACTTCATGGCGTTTATTCACAGTTCAGTAATGCCTAAATTTATTGAAAAATATGGCCTTTATGAGGTTGCAGCATAATGAAAGCAATGATTTTAGCTGCTGGCTTGGGCAATCGTATGCGTCCACTCACACTATATACACCAAAGCCTCTGCTTGAGGTAGGTGGTAAGCCACTTATTGTGTGGCATATTGAAAAACTTAAGAAAATTGGTGTGACCGAAATAGTCATCAATTCTGCGTGGTTAGCCGACAAACTCATCAGTAGCTTGGGAGATGGCTCTCAATTTGGTGTGGATATCCGTTGGACACGAGAAGAAGAAGGGCTGGAAACAGCTGGCGGAATTATTAATGCTTTGCCACTGCTTGGAACAGATCCTTTCATTCTGGTGAATGGAGATGTATGGACTACAATGGATTTTGAAGCTCTACGCCATATTAAGTTAAATGATGATTTGGCACATCTTGTATTAGTTGATAATCCTAAACAGCATCCCGAAGGCGACTTTACATTATTAAATGGACGCGCTTTTGCGTTTGATCAAGATGTGAAGGGCGAGAACCTCACGTTTAGTGGTGTATCTGTTATCCATCCTAAGCTTTTTGATGGATTGGAAGCTGGTAAACGTCCTTTAGCCCCACTGTTGAAGCAAGCCATGCACAATCAAAAAATATCTGGTGAAAAGCTTAAAGGTGCATGGGTGGATGTGGGAACGCCTGAGCGTTTAATGGAGCTAGATTTGCAAATTCGTGAAGGCTTCTACGATTAACTGCGTAATCGCTAATCGTTAACTAGTGTTCCACGATGCATAAATGGGTATACTTTGTTTTAAATTTTACTTAGATGTTATCTGTTTATGCATCCGTTTTTTCAAGAGTTACAACAGGGTAGTCAAAAATTAGGTTTATCGCTTAGCGATGAAGCTTTGACATTATTGTTGAAGTATCAAGATGCTTTGGTACTTTGGAACAAAGCTTATAATCTAACAGCGATTCGTGATCCGAAAGAAATGTTAGTGAAGCATTTGTTGGATAGCCTAAGTATTTTGAAAGATTTGCCAGCAGGTCGTTTGCTCGATGTAGGTACAGGGGGTGGCATGCCAGGCATGATCATTGCTTTATGTCAGCCAGAACGCTCTTGTGTATTGCTTGATTCAAATGGTAAGAAAATTCGTTTTTTGAAACAGTTTATTGCTGACCTTAAGCTTAAAAACGTAATAGCTGTGCAAACGCGTGTTGAAAATCAAGATACAATTGATGAACTTGGCCAATTTGATGTAATAACAAGTCGTGCATTTGCATCATTAACAGATTTTGTTGAGGCTGCGCGTCCATATTTACATGAGCAGAGTATAATTGCCGCGATGAAAGGACTGATTCCAGTTGAAGAAATGGAAGAGCTTAAGCAGGAATTTTCATGTAAAGTGATTGAACTGCATGTACCGAGACTTGATGAACAACGTCATTTACTTTTACTTCAACGAATTTAAATAAAAAGTATTAGGGTTACCATGGCTCAAATTATTGCGATTGCAAACCAAAAGGGTGGTGTTGGTAAAACAACGACTGCAGTAAATCTTGCAGCGTCACTAGCTGTATTGAAAAAACGTGTGCTACTTGTCGATATAGATTCGCAAGGTAATGCTACGATGGGGTCTGGTATTCAAAAGAATGATCTACTTTACTCAATTACGGATGTGTTATTGGGTGAAGTGCCAATCGAAACGGCAATTCAAAAAGCTGAGGTTGGATATAAGGTTTTGGGTTCAAACCGTGAACTTTCTGGTGTCGAGCTTGCTATTGCCGAGCAAGAAGGTCGTGAGTTCATTTTAAAGAATGCTTTGAATGAAATTCGGGACTCATTCGATTACATTATTGTTGATTGCGCGCCTAGCTTAAGTTTAATTACCGTGAATGCTTTAGCTGCAGTAGATGGTGTAATCATTCCAATGCAATGCGAGTACTATGCATTAGAAGGTTTGGCAGATTTAACTCAAACGATCGATCGTATTCAAAAAGCGTTAAATCCAGATTTGGAAATTATTGGTGTTTTACGCACCATGTATGATGCGCGTAATGCCTTAACTCGCGATGTATCAGCTGAGTTAGAGCAATATTTTGGTAAGAAACTCTACGACACGGTGATTCCACGTAATGTTCGTTTGGCTGAAGCTCCAGCACATGGTTTGCCAGTGATTTATTTTGAAAAAAGTTCGAAAGGTGCAGTTGCATACTTAAATCTTGCGGCTGAGATGTTAAAGAAAAGTAAAGTGAAGAAAGGAAGTAAAGTATGAGCATCAAAAAACGCGGATTGGCGAAAGGTCGTGGTTTAGATGCATTACTTGGTTCAATTCAAAAAGAAAAATTACAATTAGAAGCTCAAGCGCTTGATCATGGTCAGTTAAAGCAAATTGACGTGAAGTTGTTGAAACGAGGTGAATATCAACCACGTCGTTTTATCCATGAGCATGATTTGCAAGAGTTGGCATCCTCTATTGAAAAACATGGGGTAATGCAGCCAATTGTTATTCGTCCTGTAGATGATGAAGCTCATCCTTACGAAATTATTGCAGGTGAGCGTCGTTGGCGCGCAGCTCAAATTGCTGGCTTAACGGAAATCCCTGCAATTGTTCGTGATTTAAATGATCAGGTTGCTATTGCTTTAGCACTTATTGAAAATATTCAACGTCAAGATTTAAACCCGATTGATCAAGCGTTGGCGCTACAACGATTCCATGATGAATTCGGTTTAAGCCATCAAGAAATTGCTGATACAGTCGGTAAAGCAAGAACAACGGTAAGTAATTTATTACGTCTGTTGAGCTTGGCTGATGATATTAAGGAGTTTATGCAGCAAGGCCAGCTTGATATGGGGCATGCTCGTGCCATCTTAACTTTAAAGGGCAAAGAACAACTTGAAGTTGCAGAAATTGTAATTGAAAAAGGATTATCTGTTCGTCAGACTGAGCAGTTAGTACGCGATTGGAACGAGCCTAAACAGGAAAAGGAAAAAGCTCCTGTTGCACCAGACATTGAGCAACTAACTCAGAAATTATCAGAACGTTTTGGTGCCAATGTTAAAATTGATCATAACCAGAAAGGTAAAGGTAAGCTTGTTATTCACTATCATTCACTCGATGAGTTAGATGGTATTTTGAATATTTGTTTACCAGATTAATTCTAAGTTAGGTCATATATTTCTAATTTATATTCTTGGGGAAGAAAATATGTGGGAACTTGTGAAAGCGGGCGGCTGGTTAATGCTGCCTTTAATTTTGTGTTCAATTTTAACCGTCGCAATTAGTATTGAGCGTTTTGTACGTTTAAGACGTTCACAAGTTTTACCTAAAGTACTAATGAATGATGGCAGTGCAGATATTTCTGTTGTCATAACAAATTTGGAACAGGATAATAATGCGCAAAGCACGGCATTGGGCAATATTCTAAAAGCTGGTTTTGAGCATCAGGAACATGGCGAACAATTTGCTCGAGCACAAATGGAAGCTATGGCTTCTCAAGAAATTTCTTATTTAGAAAAAAATATTAACTTCTTAGGGACCTTAAGTGCTATAGCGCCGCTACTAGGGCTGCTTGGAACAGTTGTGGGAATTATTGAGTCTTTTTTGGTTATTGATTTTGGTTCGGCAGGTAGTCCTAGTTTAATGATTCCCGGTATTTCCAAGGCTTTGATCACAACAGCAGTTGGTATGCTCATTGCAATTCCTGCACTTATTTCCTATCGATATTTTCAAAGAGTAGTGCAAGATTATATTGCTGAGTTAGAGCAACAATCGACGCTATTTCATGCCTCATTGTTTTACAAACGTTCTTCAGTCATGCAAGAACATCGCCGCGTTGGTTGATGGGTAGATCGCAATATGAAGTTTAAACGTTCTCAGGTTGAAGACATTCATATCAATCTAACACCTATGATTGATTGTTTATTGTTCATTCTAGTGTTTTTATTGTTATCTACCACTTTTAATCAGCCAAGTCGCATCAATTTAACTTTACCAGATGCACAAGGTGTTCCACCAAAACAGTACGATCATAGAATTGAAGTCGTGGTAGACTCTAGCGGACATTACGCCGTGAATGGTCAGGCGCTATCTACCAAAGATGTGGCTGATTTGAGCACTGCAATTAAGCAAATTGCTCAAGAGCGACGTGACTTTATGTTTATCATTGCTGCTGATGCAAAAGCATCCCATCAGGATGTTATTCGTGTTATGGATGTAGCAGGACAACTCGGTTTTGTTAACATCAATATTAGTACCAAAGTTCCTTCTAGAGGTTTTTCTGAGTGAATCAAGATTTTAAGGTTTATTTACGTCTCATATCCTATTTAAAACCTTATTGGGGCGTGGCCTTATTAGTTCTTATCGGGTTCGGTATGAACTCAGCGACGGAGGTTTCTGTTGCTAAGCTCATTAAATTTATTATTGATGCAATTCAAAATGCGAGTAGAGCGGATCTGGATTGGTTCCCTTTATTAATCATTTTATTGGTATTCTTCCGTGGCCTTGGCCTATTTATGGGGGGGTACTATACGGCTGTAATCTCGCGTAGTTTGGTTTTTAGTATTCGCCAAGAAGTTTATGCAAAACTTCTAAGGTTACCGGCTCAATATTATCTCGATAACTCTTCGGGACATATTACTGCCAAAATTATGTATAACGTCGAGCAACTTACAGCTGCTTCATCTGAATCATTAAAGACCATTGTTCGGGATGGCATGATTACTTTGGGGTTATTAGGTTATTTGTTCTATACCAATTGGCGTTTAACAATTTGTATTATGGTGTTCTTACCTGTGATTGGGATTTTGGTGCGTAAAGCTTCAAAAAGAATGCGCAAGCTTTCGATGCAAGTTCAGGACACTATGGGTGATGTTAACCATGTAGTGCAAGAAAGTATTAATGGTAATGCAGTTGTTAAAAGTTTCGCTGGTGAAGAGTCAGAACAAGAGCGTTTTTATAAGTCATCGGAAGAAAACTTAAAACGTGGTTTAAAAATGGTGATTGTGCAAAACCTAAATAGTCCTGTTGTTCAAGTGGTGATGGCTTGTGCAATGGCTCTAATCGTATGGTTAGCATTAAGACCACAAATTTTAGGGAATACAACTGCTGGTGAGTTTGTTGCATATATTACGGCAGCAGGATTACTTTCAAAGCCTGTTAAAAACTTAACTGATATTAATGAGAAGTTACAACGTGGTTTGGCTGCAGCACATTCAGTTTTTGAATTATTAGATTTACCTGAAGAAGAAAATAGTGGTCAGCTTAAACCTCAGTTGCATGGTGCAATTCGTTTTGACCATGTTGTACTTAACTATGCTGACGGTACGCAAGCGATTAAAGACTTTTCTTTAGATATTCGTCCAGGCGAAACTGTTGCATTGGTAGGGCGCTCTGGTGCTGGTAAAACTTCTTTAGTGAATATGTTGGTACGTTTCCAAGAAGTCTCAAGTGGTCAAATTTATTTAGATGATTTACCAATACGTGATATTGAGCTTTCAAGTTTGCGTACACAAATTGCGATGGTAAATCAGCAAGTTGTTTTGTTTAACCGAACTGTACGTGAAAATATCGCTTATGGTCAGCTACATGATGCGAGCGATGAAGAAGTTATCGCAGCGGCAAAGGCTGCTTATGCCCATGACTTTATTATGAACTTACCAGATGGCTACGATACTGTTTTAGGTGCCCAAGGTCTAAACTTATCCGGTGGTCAACGTCAACGTATCGCAATTGCTCGTGCAATTTTGAAAAATGCGCCTATTCTCGTTTTAGATGAAGCTACAAGTGCGCTTGATAATGAATCTGAACACTTTATTCAACAAGCATTTGATGAGGCTATGCAAGATCGTACAACGATTGTGATTGCTCACCGTCTATCAACCATTGAAAATGCGGATCGTATTGTTGTGATGGACCGCGGACAAATTGTTGAACAAGGTACTCATCAAGAATTACTTGCTAAACATGGTGCTTATTATCAATTACATCAGCGTAATTTTGAGGACCATTAAGTATGTCTTTAGCCCAGCTGATCCAAAATGCATGGAATAAGCAATCAAGTTGGTTGATTGTTTTACGTCCTTTGTCTTGCTTGTATCGTGCTGGGTTTTTACTAAATCGTGGTTTTTATAGTTCAGGCTTTAAAAAAGTTTATACCGCACCTGTGCCAGTCATGGTAATTGGCAATATTACGGTGGGGGGAAGTGGAAAAACGCCATTATTAATAGAGCTCGTCAATTATCTAAAGCAGCATAATGTAAAGGTAGGGGTAATTAGTAGAGGCTATGGTGGAGCTGGCCCTTTTCCTGTGTTGGTAACATCGGCCAGTCAAGCAGCTGAAGCAGGAGATGAACCTGCTTTGATTGTACAGTCAACTGGCGTACCTATGGCAGTAGGACCCAATAGACAAGCTGCAATCGAGTTATTATTAGCATCGACTAAACTAGATTTAATTATTAGTGATGATGGATTGCAACATTGGGCATTAGATCGTCAGCTAGAATGGATCGTACTTGATCAAAATCGTGGCCTTGGAAATAGAAAGTTATTACCAGAAGGATATTTACGTGAACCTGCGGAACGTTTAAAAACTAGTACGGTAATCGAGCATACTTTCACACCAACAACTACATTGCATATGCATCTTGATGCAGGGCAACCTTACTTGTTGAATCCTTCTTCGGCAACTGAATTATCATTCAATATTCAAAATAATTACCATGCAGTAGTCGGTATTGGTTTTCCTCAGCGCTTTTACCAAACACTTAAAGGTTTAGGGGTGACACAACTTCAAGAGCATGCTTTTCGTGATCATCATGATTATGTTATTGATGACCTTCTATTTAATGATGACCAATCTATCATTACAACTGAAAAAGATGCAGTTAAGTTGTTACCATTACTTGAAAAGCATCCAGAATTTAAACGACCTATTTGGGTTGTGCCAGTTAAAGCTGTTTTGTCTGAAGAGTGCTATCAGGTTTTAAATCAGCAATTGCAAAAGCTTGATATTCAAATATCTTAGGAAGAAAAAAATGAAACACATCGTTATTCCAGCACGCTTCTCAAGTTCGCGTTTGCCAGGTAAGCCATTGTTACTTATTCATGATCGTCCTATGATTTTACGAGTAGTGGATCAAGCAAAAAAAGTTGAAGGTTTCGATGACCTATGTGTAGCAACGGACGATGAACGTATCGCTGAAATATGTCGTGCAGAGGGCGTTGATGTTGTTTTAACAAGTGCAGACCATCCATCGGGAACAGATCGTTTAAGTGAAGTTGCTCGTATTAAAGGATGGGATGCTGATGACATTATTGTAAACGTACAAGGCGATGAGCCATTACTGCCAGCCCAGCTTGTTCAGCAAGTTGCAAAGCTTTTGGTTGATAAGCCAAACTGTTCAATGTCTACATTATGTGAGCCTATTCATTCGTTGGATGAATTTCAGCGTGATAGTATCGTAAAAGTAGTCATGTCTAAACAAAATGAAGCATTATATTTTAGTCGTGCAACTATTCCTTATGATCGAGATAGTGCTAAACAAGCTGAACCAACTTTACATAGCCAAGCATTTCGTCATTTAGGTTTATATGCTTATCGTGTGAGCTTATTACAAGAATATGTTACATGGGAAATGGGTAAACTTGAAAAGCTCGAGAGTCTTGAGCAATTGCGTGTTTTAGAAAATGGACACCGTATTGCTATTGCTGTAGCAGAAGCGAATTTACCACCAGGTGTTGACACTCAAGCAGATCTTGATCGTTTAAATAATATGCCTGTTGAGTCTTTTGAGTAAGCGTTAATTTAATGAATCAGAATGTGACTTCTAAGGTTTATCCGTGGCAACAGACAATGTGGGAAACGTTAACAACACGTTTTCCTAATATTGGGCATGGCTTATTATTTTATGGTAAACAAGGTTGTGGTAAACATGCTTTTGCTAAGCATTTCTTAGCGTGGGTACTTTGTTTAAATAAACAACCTCAAGGTGCTTGTGGTGAATGTAGTAGCTGTCAATGGTTAAAATCAGATACGCATCCAAACTATGTTCATATCACGACAGATGAAGAAAATAAAAAACAGAATGCAAAAATTAAAATAGAAAAAATTCGAGATTTATTGCCATTTGTACAACAAACTGGTGAGGGATGGCGTGTTGTTGTTATTGAGCCAGCTGAAGCTTTAAATCTTGCGTCATCAAATGCGCTGCTAAAAACCTTAGAAGAGCCAGGTGAACGCGTCGTTTTAATCTTGTTGGCCGATCATTATTTGAAATTACCGGCAACCATTCGAAGTCGCTTACAGCATTTTGCTTTAGACCGTATTTCA
>NZ_POYH01000080.1:83183-90089 GCF_002899995.1 Acinetobacter sp. AKBS16
TACAGAAGCCACATCTTATCTAAATGAACATTTAGCGGAAACAGCATCTGTACCACCTGAATTATTGCTAGGCCTTTCTAATGATATGCCGTTGCAAGCAGTTGAAATTGCGACTAGTGATTGGTTTGCTAAAAGACAGTCTTTTTTAGAAGATTGGACTAAAGTTGTAAATCAAAAAAATATGCCTTTATTTTATTCGGCTAAATGGCAAAAAGAACTCAACTTTAGTGATTTTATGATGCTTCTTGAATACTTGTTAGGGGATTTAATTTGTGTCAAGCTCAATCAACCACAGAAAAATATTGATTTACAGTTCGATCAATTAGCGCAAAACTATAATTTAGAAAGCTTATTCAGTCTTTATGAGGAATTACAGCAATCTAAAAGATTAGTTGAACAGAATGTACAAACACAACTCATCATAGATCAACTTTTTATAAAATTAATGAACGTTTAAGGGGAACACTAATGCAACCACAAATGGGTGGAATTATTCAGGTCAATATTCCAGATAGAGCAACATTGCAAGCAAGTTATATGGGATATGTACAAGGTGGGGGCTTGTTTGTACCATCGAAGCAAAAAGTGAAGATGGGTCAGGAAATTTTTATTTTAGCTACGTTACCAGAACAATCACAAAAAATTCCTTTAACTGGTAAAGTAGTTTGGATTTCACATAAGCAAAGTGGATTTAAACCGCAAGGTTTCGCAATTCAATTGAGTGGTGATAAAGGAATTTACTATAAAGCTGAAGCTGAGCGGATTTTAGCTGGTAGTATGTCTTTAGATCGCCCAAGTTATACCATGTAAGCAGATAGGAAAGAACAGTGTTTGTTGATACCCATTGCCATTTAACAATGTTAGATTTAACGCCTTATAACGGTGATTTAGATCTAGCACTTGCTGCTGCGCGAGCAGAAGGTGTTTCTAAGTTTATGGCAATTTCAGTTGACCTTGATGATTATATTGCTTTAGCTGAAATCGCAAAGCGTCATGAAGATGTGGGGTATACGGTAGGCGTACATCCGTGTGAGGATGTTGATACTATGGCTCGAGCAACGACTGAGTATTTGACTGAATTGGCTCAATCAGAAAAGGTGTGGGCTTTAGGTGAAACAGGTTTAGACTATTACCACAGCACTGACTTTATTAATGAGCAAAAAGATTGTTTTGCTCGCCATATTCAAGCCTCTAAAAATGTTAAAAAACCAGTAGTTGTTCATACACGTTCAGCAAAACATGATACGGTGGATATTATTCGAGCTGAACAATCTACACATGGTATTTTGCACTGTTTTACTGAGGACTGGGAAACAGCAAAAGCTGTATTGGACTGTGGTTACTATATTTCCTTTTCAGGAATTGTTTCATTTAAAAATGCTCAAGATCTACGAGATGTAGCCAAGCAAGTTCCTTTAGATCGGCTTTTGATTGAGACAGATAGCCCTTATTTGGCTCCCGTACCATATCGTGGTAAAACGAATGAACCAAAATATGTACCTTATGTAGCGAAAGCACTAAGTGAGGTATATGATAAGCCAGTTGAGGAAATTGCAAGAATCACCTCGCAGAATTTTGAAAATTTACTTAAAGCGATTTAACTTATAGAAACTATATAAAGAGAGTAATTGCGTGAAGATGGACCGTCAAGCTCAGTTCCGAGCAAGAGAAGCATTAATATTTCAAGTTGCGGAACAGTTGTTGTTAGAAAATGGCGAAGCCGGAATGACACTTGATGTGCTGGCTGCTGAGCTTGATTTGGCAAAAGGTACTTTGTACAAGCACTTTCAAAGTAAAGATGAATTGTACATGCTATTAATTATTCGTAATGAGCGCATGTTACTGGAAATGGTTCAAGATACTGAAAAGGCTTTTCCAGAACATTTAGCTTTCTTTATGTTGCATCATTTGCACCATCCGGAAAGAACAGTGCTGTTTCACCAAATTGAAGAAAAGCTTTCAATTACTGCCCAAGGTGTGCACCATCTTTTTAATGAACTCTACCAAGTGAGAAAGCAACGCTTACGTATTATTATTCGTATGACTGATCACTATTTAGAGTCAATCCAGAGTCATATGACTACACGAGATTACTTGGCTTCAATTTGGTCACTCACTCATGGAGCTGCTGCAATTCTGAATTCAAGCTTTTATCAACGTTATTTGGGTTCAAGAGATACTTTACGAGTAGCCTGTATTGACCAGGCATTAGCCTTACCCAAACAAGCAGTTGAGCAGTATGCTTAATAGGTCGATATGAAATCGAATCTACCATTTCAATCACAAAAAGGCTTTACCCTCATAGAAGTGATGGTAGTCATTGTGATTATGACAATTATGACTTCTCTGGTTGTATTGAATATAGGTGGCGTCGACCAAAAAAAAGCAATGCAGGCGAGAGAGTTATTTTTACTCGATTTACAGAAAATTAATAAAGAATCGCTCGATCAATCACGTGTATTGGCTTTAGAAACTCATGGTGAGACAGATGTCTCACCATTTTCTTATGAACTTTATGAATATCACGATCAAAGCACTTTACAAGTACAAGATATAAAAAACCGTTGGCAGAAATATACTGAGTTTAAAACACGGCAACTTCCTGCCCATGTTTCTTTTTCAGTACAACCCTTGGATGACCAGAATTATTCTAAAGCTAAAAATACAGATTTAATTGGAGGACAAACGCCTCAACTCATCTGGTTTGGCAATGGAGAAGCTAAAACCGTTAAAATACAATTTTATTTAGAACAAAAACCGATTGGTTCGGAAATACAAATAGATCACTTGGGTAAAATAAATGAAATCTAAAGGCTTTACCCTCTTAGAAGTTATGGTTGCTTTGGCAATCTTTGCAGTTGCAGCTGTCGCTTTAACTAAAGTTGCAATGCAGTACACTCAGTCTACTTCAAATGCAATTTTGCGAACCAAAGCTCAATTTGTAGCAATGAATGAAGTTGCTATGATGGAGATTAATCAAGAATGGTTGCAAGGAACCCAGAGTAAGCAAGTAACTTCCCAAGGTGAAACTTGGCAAATTGATAAGTCAGCTCAATCTACTATTAGCCCGAATGTTCAAAAAATTGATTTACAAGTGAGTTTGTATGATCCGGATAAGGGAAAAGTACAAAATGGCATTACACATATGGTCTTTTTTAATTATCCAGTGAAAGCAAAATAATGATAAAAAATAAATATATTCACATCCGCAGCTTTGCTTCTCGCCTTGCAGCACGATCGAGCAGTGCTCGATTAACTCGCGCCTCAGGATTTACTTTGGTTGAATTGTTAGTCGCGATCGCTATCTTTGCGGTTTTATCTTTATTGGGGTGGAAAATTTTCGATTACTTGCTCAAAGTTCGTGATCGTAATGCCGAACATGAAGTGCATTTATTTGAATTACAAGATGCTTATCAACAAATTCTTCGTGATACTTTGCAGATTATCCCTTTATCCGCAAACCAAGGTGGGCAACTTCATCCAGCTTTAGAAATCGATAATCAAATTTTACGCTTTAGTAAAGCTGGGGTAACAGATCCTTTAAAACAAGGCTTATCACCATTTGAACGAATTGAATATCGTTATGATGCAGATCAAAAAAAACTATATCGTCTTAAATATACAAATTTAAATACTTCGAACAGAGAGCAACCTTTATCGAGTACTTTGTTAAGTCAAGTCGACCAATATCAGATTATGGTTTTGACTCCGCAAGAAGTCACAAAATGGCCCGAGGTTAATATTGATCCAACGAAACCTAATGAGTTAAAAAAATTACCGAAAGGGATAAAAATCCAACTTACAGTCGCTGGTGTAAATTATGAGTGGATTTATAGCTTAAATCAGGGTGACTTATCGCTTTCACAGGAAGGTAATTCATAATGGCCGTTAGTTACAAACACCAACAGGGTGTCGCTTTACTGACAATACTTATTATGGTTGCCTTGGCTACAATTTTAGCGGCTTCTATTGCCAAGCATCAAAATAATACTATGGAAAATACAGCCTACTTAATGCGCCAAAATCAATCTTTGCTTTATGCAAAAAGTGCAGAAGCCTTTTTTTCAGAATTATTAATTCAAGATACAAATAATGCAGGTGGAGTAGATCATTTAAAAGAGACATGGGCACAACCTATGCCTCCGTTTCCTATTGAAGATGGTTTGGTATCCGGACGTTTGCTTGATGAGTCTGGTAAATTTAATTTAAATAATCTAACTAATGGGGAAGGCATTGTAAATGAAGATGCTAAAAGTTGGTTTGAACGTTTATTGGTACGTGTGGGATTACCAGCCGAATTAAGCCAAGCTGTGATTGATTGGCAAGATCCAAATGATGAGCCAACTGGGCCAATGGGGGCAGAAAGTAGTTATTATGAAGGTTTGGATCCAGGTTACATGGCTGCGAATACTAAATTCCACCGTATTGAAGAGTTAAAGCTAGTGAGAGGCTTTGATGGAAAAAAATTTGATCTAATCGCTCCATATATTTCTGCTTTACCAGAAAATTCGAAGTTAAATATTAATACTGCTTCGCCATTGGTTTTAGCAAGTATGGATGAAAAATTAGATATAGGGGCTATCGAAAAAGAATTGCAAACACGCCAACAAAATTTAAAGTTCTTCCAAAATGTAGATGAATTATGGCAATTGAATGCTTTTTCAGCGGTTGATAGTCAAAAGAAAAATCAAGTAAATAGCCTTATTGATGTTAAATCCAGCTTCTTTCAAGCTCAGATTGAAGTTGTTTTAAATAATAGGAAGCGACAGTTTACTAGTGCTTTAATGAGAAAAGATAAGCAAGTATATGTTTATTCAAGAAGCATGGCTCCATTTAACTAAATAAATTTATTGATATTTTTTCTGAGTCTGTAATACTTGAAACTTATTAATAAAAGGGATGAGGTCATACTTCTGTATAGACAGTATTTAAAGTAAAAATCAATATCTTCAAAATTTCTTCACATCTCTTATCATACTTTTTGCTAATTGTTTCTATTTGAAAAGTGGTGCGAAGTTTTTATCTTTTGCTTTATAATAATGTTCTTAGAAGGAATGATCGATTTGGCACATGTTAATTCGTAAGTTATTTAAGTTTGAAAATGCACACGTTGTACGTAACTGTACATCGGATCGTTGTAAGCGATCCATTCATGGGCATAGTTATAAAGTCGAGTTATTACTTAAAGCTTCGAAATTAGATCATGGACAAATGGTATATGATTTTGGGCTGTTAAAAGGCGTAATTAAGGACCTTTTCGATAGCTTTGATCATGCGATTTGTTTCTGGGAAAAAGATGATCCTCAATATATTGATGCTTGTAAGACTTTTAGCGCGCGTTGGATCTCTTTACCAGTTTCGCCATCTGCTGAGCAATTTTCTCGAATCTTCTTCTATTTAGCTCAGCAAGTATTACAATCTACTGTTACCCAAAATGGGGAAGGTGATGTTGAAGTCTATTCAGTGATTGTTCATGAAACCGATACAGGTTATGCCCAAAGTTTTCTTGAAGATATTCAAAATGAACAAATGGGGCTGTTAAACCTTGAGGGAATTATTTTTTCAGAACAAGTCCAATCCGAATGGGCTGATCCAAATATGTATGAAAATTTAAAACAAGGGATTAAGTTTCATAATCCGCATGTTAACTTACAAGTAGAAGTGTAAGTTAACTTCCTTTTGTTTGTAGAAATGAAAATTGATCTAGGATGACATTAATGCAATTAACTGAGCAACAGCAAGACAAACTCAGTAAAGTTCAATTAGAAGAAAGCTGGAAAAGATCATTAACTCCATTTTTACTGAGTCCTTATATGGATAGTTTAAGAGACTTTTTGTTTCAACAAAAACAGGCTCAAAAAACCATATATCCACCAAGTAAACAAATATTTAATGCTTTAAATATTACGCCGTTAGATCATGTGAAAGTCGTTATATTAGGGCAAGATCCATATCATGGTCCAAATCAGGCAAATGGCTTAAGTTTCTCGGTTCAAAGAGGGGTTGCATTACCACCATCTTTACGTAATATTTTTCATGAACTACATACAGATTTAGGGGTGCCGGTTTCTCGTCATGGTGATTTAACCAAATGGGCTGAGCAAGGCGTACTTTTATTAAACAGTGTACTTACTGTAGAAGCAGGGCAACCCACATCACATCAAAAACAAGGTTGGGAAGAGTTTACTGACGCAGTAATTGATGTTTTAAATGAACAACGTGAACACATTGTTTTTATTTTATGGGGTGCTTATGCACAACGTAAAGGACAACGTATAAATAGAGAAAAACACTTGGTTTTAACTGCTGCACATCCATCGCCACTTGCGGCTAATCGTGGTGGTTTCTTTGGATGTAAAGTGTTTTCCAAAACAAATCAATATTTGAAACAACATGGCATTGAGCCCATAGACTGGCAATTGGACGCATGATGAACTCTCCCAATGTAAATAGCTATCATCTGGATTTGGTAGTTGAAGAAGCGAAAAATGGTTGGCGTATTGTACGTTTGAATCGACCTAAATCATTACACGCTTTAGATGAATCAATCGTAACGGCTCTATTACGAGTATTTGAAGACTTCCGTGATGATGAGCAAGTAAAAGCAATTTGGTTGGACTCGACTACACCAAAAGCATTTTGTGCGGGTGGAGATGTACGCAAATTACGTCAGCTGGTAATTAATCAGGAAGTAGAAACCGCAAATAAATTTTTCCAGCAAGAATATGCTTTGGATTTATTGTTACATAACTATGCTAAACCGGTTGTTGTTTGGGGCGAAGGATATGTAATGGGTGGTGGTTTAGGCTTGTTTATGGCTGCACCTTTCCGTTTGGTTACACCATATTCACGTTTGGCTATGCCTGAAATTAATATTGGTTTATACCCTGATGTTGGAGCAAGCCG
>NZ_POYH01000080.1:90155-104832 GCF_002899995.1 Acinetobacter sp. AKBS16
GCTGACCGTGGGCAAATTGGTTTATTTACCGGTTTGACAGGTTCTATTATGACGGCTGCTGGGGCATATAGCATTGGTTGGGCGACGCATATTTGTGAAGCACAACGTGATAATGTTCTACAGAAAGTACTCAATATTAATTGGGCTCACTATCCGGCAGGTGATTTCCGTGCGATTGATGATACTTTAAATAGTTTGCATCGCCCGGTTGCAGCAGGGCCATTACAAAATTCGTTAGATGTTATACATAGTGTTTGCCGTGGTTCAAGCTTTGAACAAGACTATCAAGCGATCGTCAGCTTGCGAGATGCAAGCAGTGACTGGTTGCGTCAAGCGAGTGAAAACTTACAAAAGGGCTCGCCTAGTACGGCAGCAATTACTTGGTTGTTATGGCAATGGGGTAAACAAGTTCATTCTTGGGATGAAGTTTTTGATTTAGAAGCGCAAATCTCTGAATGGAAAATTCGCCATCCTGACTTTGTGGAAGGCGTACGTGCTCGTTTAGTCGATAAAGATTTATCACCTGAATGGAAAGCATGTGAAGACCTTACATTACGAGGTATTTTGGCCGATGATCCACCGATCACGACGATTGATAGCTGGAATGCCTTACTTAGACAATATGGTGTAGTGTCATAATCAATAATGTCTAAATTTAGTGATGAGTATTGGATGCAGCTTGCTTACGAGCAAGCTGAATTAGCAGCCGAGCAGGGGGAAATTCCTGTAGGAGCTGTAATCGTGAGTCAAAATAAGTTAATTGGAGCTGGTTTTAATGCTCCAATTGGTTTATCTGATCCTACAGCTCATGCAGAAATTCAAGCTATTCGTGCGGCTTGTGAGTCATTGAAAAATTATCGTTTACCTGAAGATGCGACTTTGTATGTTACGCTTGAGCCGTGCACAATGTGTGTGGGAGCATTAGTACATGCAAGAATTAAACATGTCGTATTTGGAACAACAGAACCTAAAGCTGGCTCACTCGTGAGTGCACGTCAATTATTAGAAAATGGTTATTACAACCATAAATTTACTTTTGAGCATGGATGTTTACATGAAAAATGTGCTCAACAGTTAAGCCTTTTTTTTAAGCAAAGACGTGAACAAAAGAAACAAGAGAAACAACAAAAAACGTCCTTAAATGATTAAAAAATGTCATGAGGTTATGGCACACTAACGCCGTTTCATTGACATGATTTATTTAAATAAGGAACTTTCATGCGTAATGTAATTACTATACAAAAAGAATTTAATGCTCCTCTTAGTGATGTCTTTAACCTGCTTTCTAAACATGCAGCTTACAACACTGCGTTTGCTCCACTACAAGTTGTGCGTGTTAAAGATTCGGCAGATCCTGAAAGACC
The DNA here is from genome assembly GCF_002899995.1 of Acinetobacter sp. AKBS16. Taxonomy (NCBI): domain Bacteria; kingdom Pseudomonadati; phylum Pseudomonadota; class Gammaproteobacteria; order Moraxellales; family Moraxellaceae; genus Acinetobacter; species Acinetobacter sp. AKBS16. The sequence goes on from NZ_POYH01000080.1 coordinate 91,520, forward strand.
TGATGGAGTGGGTTCTATTCGTCGTATGGGGTTTGGCGTGATTAAACCACTTAAAGAAGAAATCACGCATCTCGAAGAAAACAAACGTATTGAATATAAACTGATTGATAATCCTCTAGTGAAACACCATTTAGGTCGAATCGAGTTCTCAGAAATTACTCCTTATATTACTTTAGTTACGTATCGTATCGAATTAACCGCAAAAGCTCCTGTTGTAAGTAAATTAATTCTTGCACAGCTAAAACTAGCGATTACACTAGGCTTTTCGAGATTAGCTAAAGCATTTGCTTCTTCGTGAGAGTTCAATGACAGTTCAAATTATTACTATTGATGGTCCGAGTGGTTCGGGTAAAGGAACATTAGCGGCGAAACTTGCTGCGTATTATCAATTTCATTTACTTGATTCGGGTGCCTTATATCGTTTGTTAGGGTTGTCATTACATAAACATGATTTATTGGAAAAATTAGATAGCCATTTAGATGAGTGTGTTAACTATGCTCGTCAGCTTAATATTAAGTTTGAAACCTCGGCAGAGGGAACATTAGTTTTCCTCGATGGGGAAGATGTAACCCAAACTATCCGTACAGAGCGAGTTGGAGAATATGCATCTAAAGTTGCAGCAATACCAGAGCTCAGACAAGCACTTTTTGAGCGCCAAAGAGCATTTGCACAAACTCCGGGATTAGTTGCAGATGGCCGAGATATGGCAACATCAATTTTTCCGGAAGCTAATGCTAAAATTTATTTGACTGCTTCAGCTGAGTCGCGTGCTGAGCGAAGAGTAAAACAGTTGCAGGGTATGGGGCTAGATGCTAAAATAAACGACATTTTAGCTAATATACAAGCGCGTGACAAAAGAGACATGGAGCGAGAAGTAGCTCCTCTCAAGCCAGCCGCAGACGCTTATATTATTGATAGTTCGGAATTAACGATCGATCAAGTATTTAAGTTGATGGTTGATTACGTCAATAGCCGTACTGTTAGCAACTAAGATTATCAGTTGACGCATAGCTTGATCAGTCTATAAAGACTATGTTGATACTTAACTAAACCGGCCTTGTCTGATCCAAGACCGCTGACTTTATCAGGTATATCATGACCGAATCTTTTGCAGCCCTCTTTGAAGAAAGTGAATTAAACCTCAACGTTGAAAAGGGTGCAGTCATCCAAGGTGTTGTTGTAAACATCGATAGTGACTGGGTTACTGTTGACACTGGCCTTAAATCTGAAGGCATTGTTGACCGTGCTGAATTTTTAAATGAACAACGTGAACTTGAAGTTCAGGTTGGCGATACTGTTGACGTAGTTGTTGAAGCTCTTGACAACGGTATGGGTCAAACAGTTTTATCACGTGAAAAAGCTAAACGTGCTGAAACTTGGACTAAACTTGAAAAAATCTTTGAAGATGGCGAAATCGTTACTGGTGTTATCTCTGGTAAAGTTAAAGGCGGTTTCACTGTTGACATCGGTCCTGTTCGTGCGTTCTTACCAGGCTCATTAGTTGACACTCGTCCTATCCGTGACACAACTCACCTTGAAGGTAAAGAGTTAGAGTTTAAAGTAATCAAGCTTGATGCTAAACGTAACAACGTTGTTGTATCTCGTCGTGCTGTTATGGAAGCTGAATCTTCTGCTGACCGTGAAGCATTACTTGCTCAACTTGAAGAAGGTCAAACAGTTACAGGTACTATCAAAAACCTTACTGATTACGGTGCATTCGTTGATCTTGGCGGTATTGATGGTCTTCTTCATATCACAGATATGGCTTGGAAGCGTATCAAGCACCCTTCAGAAGTTGTTGAAGTTGGTCAAGAAGTTACTGTTAAAGTACTTAAGTTTGACCGTGAACGTAACCGCGTATCTTTAGGCCTTAAACAATTAGGCGAAGATCCATGGTTAGCGATCATGAGCCGTTACCCTAAAGGTTCTATCGTTAAAGCACGTGTTACTAACTTAACTGACTACGGTTGTTTCGCTGAAATCGCTGAAGGCGTTGAAGGTTTAGTACACGTTTCTGAAATGGACCACACTAACAAAAACATCCACCCATCTAAAGTTGTTCAGATCGGTGATGAAGTTGATGTTATGGTTCTTGAAGTTGACGAAGAACGTCGTCGTATCAGCCTTGGTATCAAACAAACTCGTGCTAACCCATGGGAAGAGTTTGCTAAGTCTCATGAGAAAGGCGAAAAAGTTTCAGGTACAATCAAGTCTATCACTGACTTTGGTATCTTCATTGGTTTAAATGGCGGTATTGACGGTCTAGTTCACTTGTCTGATATTTCTTGGAACGAACAAGGCGAAGAAGCTATCCGTCGTTACAAGAAAGGTGACACTGTTGAAGCAGTTATCTTGTCTGTAGACGCTGAAGGTAACCGTATCAGCCTTGGTATCAAGCAATTGAACAGCGATCCGTTCAATGATTTCTTAGCTGCTAACGAACGTGGTGCTTTAGTTAAAGGTACTGTAACTGCAGTTGATGCTCGTGGCGCAACTGTTAAGTTAGCTGACGAAGTAGAAGCTACTCTTAAAGCTTCTGAAATCAACCGTGACCGCGTTGAAGATGCAACTAAATTCTTAGAAGTTGGTCAAGAAGTTGAAGCGAAAATCATCAACGTTGACCGTAAATCTCGCTCTATCAACTTGTCTATCAAAGCGAAAGACGAAGCTGAAGAGAAAGAAGCAGTTGCTAACTTGCGTACAGCATCAGCTTCTCAAGACAATGGTCCTAAGACTATTGGTGACTTGATCAAGGCACAAATGAAGTAATAAGTTAACAAAGTACAGTTTCATGTAACGAAATTGTACTTTTTATACAAATTACTGTAAACGGTAGCGTAGTATTCAACATACTGCGCTACCGTTTTGTATTTAAACAGGTTATTATCAAACGACTTAGAGTAGTAATAAATAACGAGGTCGTAGATGACTACTGAAGCTCTTAATAAGTCTGATTTGATTGAACGCATTGCGCTAAAAAATCCACACTTGGCTGAACCATTAGTGGAAGAAGCGGTTAAGATTATGATTGACCAAATGATCGAAGCTCTTTCGTCTGACAATCGTATTGAAATCCGTGGTTTTGGTAGCTTTGCATTACACCACCGTGAACCTAGAGTTGGTCGTAACCCTAAAACAGGTAAGTCAGTAGATGTTGCAGCGAAGGCTGTTCCACATTTTAAACCAGGTAAAGCACTCCGTGATGCAGTGAATGAATCTGGAAAATAAATAAAACTCATAAGTGGGGTGCCTATGCGTTATATTCTAATTGCATTACTCATTATTGTATTTGGCTATTCTTTAGCACTTGTTTTGCAGAACCCAACAGAACTTCCTGTTGATTTATTATTTACTCAAGTTCCTGCAATGCGTTTAGGTTTATTATTGTTGCTTACCTTAGCGCTTGGAATTGTAGTTGGGCTTTTATTAGGTGTACAAGTTTTCCGAGTTTTCCAAAAAAGCTGGGAAATCAAACGTCTTCGCAAAGATATTGATCATTTGAGAAAAGAACAAATTCAAAGTGCTCAATTGGCTGCAGCAGAAGCAGCTGCAAATGTAAGACACGAAAAAACTGTTGTAGATATTTATCCGCAAGATAAAAATTCTACTCCTTTATAATTTTGGTACTACTCTTTATCTAGTCATAAAGAGTAGTATTTTCCCTTCTATATTCCTCATTATCCTTCTAGTTTAAAATCACTATTTCCTCATTTAAGAACTTGGTTCAATAGATTTCTTTATTACTGGCTGACTTGTCTATTATAATAGCGCTGATTTTATGTGATGGAAGAAAGTCTCTTGAGTATCATTGTTGCGTTGGACGCTAAAAGCCAATATGACGCTTTAAAAATTGTTGAACAACTTGATCCTACTTTATGTCGCGTAAAAGTAGGTAAAGAGCTTTTTACTCATGAAGGCCCATCTGTTGTAAAAAAACTTCAAGAAGAAAATTTCGAAGTTTTCCTAGATTTAAAATTCCATGATATTCCAAATACGACGGCTCAAGCTGTATGTGCTGCCGCAGACTTAGGTGTATGGATGGTTAACGTACATGCATCAGGTGGCCGTAAAATGATGGAAACCTGTGTAGAGCGTTTAAAAGCAGGTAATTATCAAACACAATTAATTGCGGTAACAGTTTTAACTTCAATGGGCCGTGAAGATTTAAAAGATATCGGGTTAGATATTGAACCTGTAGAACAAGTTAAAAGATTGGCGAAACTTACTAAAGAAAGTGGTTTAGATGGTGTAGTTTGTTCTGCTCAAGAAGCTAAAATTCTTCGTGAGTTAATCGGACAAGATTTCTCTTTAGTTACTCCGGGAATACGTCCTGAGGGTAGTAATGCAGATGACCAAAAACGTATTGTAACTCCGAAACAGGCAATGCTTGATGGGTCTACACATTTAGTTATTGGTCGTCCGATTACTAAAGCAGAAAATCCAACTGAAATGTTGAAATCAATTCTTGCTTCAATTGCTTAAAAGTTTAAAAACACAGTAATTAAAAGTGGAGCGAGTAGACTTAAGAGTAAGCCGCTCATCATGGCATGTGGTACATAATGTGTGCCACATGACTGTTTTACCATTGCTAATGTTACATCCATTGAGGTAGCGCCAGCACTTGAAATCGCTGGACGTGGAAAACGCCAACCCATTGTATACATGAGTAAAATTGCAACTATCTCTCTAAATAGATCTGTAAGCAAGGCAATCCCACCTAACTCAGCTGAATGTAGCTGTGTAAATAAAATACCTGACATTGAATACCAACCATAGCCTTGGCCCAAAGCTAATATTTCATTAAGTGTAAACTCATGACCAAGTAAGGAATAGTTGAGAAACCCAGCTAAGCACGAGCCTATAAAGGCGGCCAAAGGTACAATAAGAATTTTCCAGCTTAACCATGTGCGATTAAAATGAGTAAAAGCAAGTTCGATTCCGATTAAAAAAATAAAAAGTAATAGTAAATACCAACTATTAAAGGGAATATGGGTGTGTAATTGGGTAAGAAGAATTCCTAAAATCACGCCTATTGTTAAAGCTAGAAATGCCTTGGCAATATTTTTTAATGCATTCATAAAAAGTTGAAGTGAAATTTTCCCTTTAACACTTTCTTTATCAAAAATTGTATAGGCGAATAAGCAAGTAAAAAAAGAACCAAGAGAAGTGGTTAATGCAATTAATAGAGCAGGTGGAAGTATAGTAGAAGGATTATCAATTTGATCAAGGGCGAGTGTTAGTTCTAAAGCTACACTGGTTAGTAAAATATAAGAAAAATAAGGTAGGATTTTAAAAATAAAATGCCGAATATTTAGTGAGAGTTTAGGACCTAGAAAATAACCAAATGCTAATACAAGAAAAATTTGAATAATGAGACTAATGGACTGCATATAATAATAGATAGATTGTTATCAACCTATCTATTATGTATTGAACATATTATGCTGCATAGCTCTGTGAGCATTTATTTAATAACAAATAATCTTTAGGATTAACTTTACGAGTGTCTAGCCAATATTTCCATGTATAAGTTGGCCATAAAGAAAAGTTTTTTCCATCAGCAGCTTGATACCAGCTGCTACACCCGCCAGCTTGCCATACAGTACCTTGAAGTTGTGTTTGTATTCTTTCATTGAAGGAATCCTGAACTTCCGGTTTAATTTCTATAGCGCACTGTCCAGATTTTTCAACTAGATCAATAAGCTGTAAAATATAATTAACTTGTGACTCAATCATAAATATAATCGAGTTATGACCTAAAACGGTATTTGGCCCGACCAGTTGAAATAGGTTAGGAAAATTCTTGGTCATAATTCCATAATAACTTTCTGCACCGTTTTTCCAAGCCTGTTTCAATTCAATTTGATTGCGACCAATACATGTAAAATGTTTTAAATAAATACGTGGATCGGTAACAAAACCAGTTCCATAGATTAAACAGTCAATTGGTCTTTCTTTTCCATCCTTTGTAATAATAGTGTTCTCTTTAATTTCTTGAATACCCTCGGTCACTAATTCAACATTTTTTCGGTTAAAAGTAGGGAAGTATTTATTTGAAATTAGAATGCGTTTACAGCCCATCACAAAGTCTGGTGTAAGTTTCTTGGCTAAATCTTTATCTTTAACTTGGAAACGTATAAATGCCTCAGCTAATTTTTGCCCATATTTCATGATTTGCGGCTGAACTATAGGAACAACGCGAGATTCATTACTCCAATAAAGGCGGCTGCGATGAATTTGTCGATAGAAGTTTGATTTTTTAAATAGAGCTTTGTTCAAATTAGAGTATTTACGCTCATCTCGTGGGATAACCCAAGCTGCTGTACGTTGGAATACATATAATTGCTTAACGACTTTTGCGATTTCTGGAATATATTGAATTGCACTACCACCAGTACCGATGGAAGCAACTGATTTACCTTCTAGACTGTAGTCATGTTCCCATTGGGAAGAGTGAAAAACTTTACCCTTGAACTTTTCAATACCTTGAATATGAGGGATTTGTGGAATATGTAGCGGACCTGATGCAAAAACTACAAATTGTGCTTCGAGAGAAGGTTGGTTTGCAAAATCTAGTGTCCATATATGGCGCACTTCATCATACTGTACATGAGTAACCTCATGGTTAAACTTACAGTAGTTTTTAATTTGATATTGATTGGTTATATCTTGGATATAATCGAAAATTTCAGGAGCTTCTGCATAACGTTTTGACCAGTCAGTTTTAGGTGCAAAAGACAAAGAGTACATATGTGATTGAACATCACACGCAGCTCCTGGATAGCGGTTTTCACGCCAAGTTCCACCGACATCATTAGATTTTTCTAAAATAAAAAAATCTGATTGTTGGCTTTGTAACAGACGAATAGCCATGGCAAGGCCACCGAATCCAGCACCAATAATTGCGATTTTAGTTTTTTGAATAGCATGTTGTTTTGCGTTTAGCATTGGAAACCCTGCATATGCGGTAAAGAGGATTGCAGGCAAGACTAACGTTTTTTAAACAGTTTAAACATGATTGTATCGACGTGAAAATTGATAGATTCGGCAATTAATTTTATCACTTCTTTATAGTAAAACATTTCAGTCTAGGGAAATTGATAAAAGAATGAAACGATCGGCACTTGGTTTAATCTATTTAATTCAAGGAATGCGCAATGCGGGCATTGATGTCGACTCACGTTTGGCAGATATAGGTATTAAAGTAGATTCCCTGGACCCAAGCTCAACAATTCATGACAGTTTGGAATGGGATATACAGCAAATTATTAGTGAGAATGTTGACCCAGAGAAAGGATTATTTATTGGACAACATTACGCATTGGTAGGTTATGGTCCTTTACTCATGTTACTTGTGACCAGCCATGATATACAAACAGCCTTAGAAAAAGGCATACAGTATCAAAAACTTACTCATTTATTTGGTACTTTGAGCTTACAAGAAACTGAAAATCACATCATTTTGAACTATTTACCGGTCGATTTAAAAACAGAAATCGGTTTACTCCGTGCCCAATGCGAAATTTCGGGTACTTATAAGTTTATTCAGGATATTTATATCATGATGGGCTTAAAAATGCCTGACATGCGTATAGATTTACCATTTCCGGAACCCTCTGATCCAGATACCGTTGCTCAATATTACGCATATTATGGAGATGATCTACATTTTAATTCTACACATGCAGCATTTAGCCTAAGTAAGAATGTGCTGGAAATAAAAATTCCTTCAGCAGATATTATTACTCATCGTATCTATGAGGCTAAATGTATTAAAGAAATAGAAAGATTAAATGAACAAGATCATCAAATACCGCCTATTATTCAATATGTGCAAGATTATTTAGAGCTACAACAAGGAATTATCCCGAGCATGGCGGAAACCGCTTTTGCTTTGAAAATGCCTGAAAGGACATTAAGGCATCAATTGCAGCAGCTTAATACGAGTTATAAACAGATTCGTGAACAGATTATTAAGAATAAGGCGCTTAAACTTATGGAATATAAAGAGTATTCAATAGAAGTTATTGCAGAAGCACTTGGTTATTCTGAACCTGCCGCTTTTAATCATGCATTTAAAAGATGGTTTGGGCAGAGTCCTCGGCAATATGGAAAAGAGTTTTACTGAGTATAACTCTTGATGCTAAAAGCTAATGTGGTCGGACAAAATGTTCGCTATACTCTCTTCAGTTAAAATTGAAATAAAATGATATGTTAAATTTAAAATCTTCTCATAGTACTGCATTTACTCCGTCTTCCCCAGCAGAGCGCTATGCTGAGGCATTGGCTTCAGGCCAGTTTATGGCAGATGAGGCACAAGCACAGGCAGTGCAAGAATTAGATCGTGTATGGAAAGAACTTTTAAATCGTTATAAGGCTTCTAAAAAAGCTTTCCGTCGTTTCCGCCGCCAAACTTCTCCAAAAGGTGTATATATGTGGGGCGGTGTAGGACGTGGCAAAACTTGGCTTATGGACCAATTTTATGAGTCTGTACCATTTCGCCGTAAAACACGTATGCATTTTCATCACTTTATGCAACATGTTCATAAAGAGTTAAATAAACTTTCGGGTCAACGTAATCCACTCGATATCGTAGCTGATCAAATTTATAAAGATGCTGTCGTTATTTGTTTCGATGAGTTTTTTGTCTCGAACGTAACTGATGCAATGATTTTGAGTGACTTATTCCAAAAGTTATTTGTTCGTGGTGTAACACTCATTGCAACCTCAAACATTGCACCAGACGGTTTATATAAAAACGGGATTCACCGTGATCGTTTTATTCCTACAATTGAAATGGTTAAAAAGAACTGTGTCGTTTTAAATGTAGATGCAGGAGTGGATTACCGTTTACGTGTTTTAAAACAGGCTCAATTGTTTAAATCACCATTAGGTAATGAAGCTCAAAGTTGGATATCAGAGCGTTATACTGCTTTAACTCATACTCAAACCAATTCTCATGAACCGATTGTGATCAATAACCGTGTTGTTGAAACCCTAGGGCATACGGAAGATGTTTTATGGTGTGAGTTTTCTGAACTTTGCTTAAAGCCCCGTAGTCCAGCAGACTTTATTGAAATTGCCAATATTTATAATACGGTTTTGGTCAGCAATGTTCCTCACTTAACAGACTTCTTGTCTGAAGGCACACGTCGTTTTATTTATCTAGTCGATGAATTTTATGATCGTGGAGTGAAACTACTTTTAACCTCTCAAGATAGTATTATTGATATCTATCAAGGCGAGAAATTGGCTTTTGAAATTGAGCGTACTCGTTCACGTTTATTAGAAATGCAGTCAGATGAGTATTTGCATTCTGAACATCGACATATTGATGCGACTAAAACTTCTTAAGAAATCAGATATGAAGAGCGCTCTAAATTGAGCGCTTTTTTTACAACAAAAAAAGATAAATTTAGCGAAATAGTACTTTTTCATTGTGCAAAGTTTGATATAACTAAATACGCTTTAGAAAAAACAAGATAGTGAAATTTTTTGTCTGTTAACAAAAAGTCTAGTTTCAGTATCTTTAAATATTGAATAAATTGTTGGGAATCCTAGTTAGAATTTTAATATTTTCCTATATAGAAAAATTTATCTTTGTCAATAGTTATGCAAGGGAAAATGCTTACTATTTAGGAATGTGATATTAGTATTCAGCTTAATTTAAATCGGTATACTAGGATTCTCTTGGTATAAAAAGTAGCAACTTCAGGAAAGACAATGACTGCACGTATTCAAAAAGGCAAGTTAGCGATTGCTAAAGAACTTTACGATTTTATCGAAAATGAAGCTTTACCAGGTTCTGGTTTAGATAGTGAAACTTACTGGAAGAACTTTGAGCAAGTTGTTGTCGACCTTAGTCCAAAGAATAAAGCATTATTGGCTAAGCGTGATGAATTACAAGCAAAAATTGATGAATGGCACCGCAACAATAAATTTGAATTAGGTGCTTACAAAGCATTTTTAACTGAAATTGGTTATTTATTACCAGAAGTTGAAGACTTCCAAATTACTACTGAAAACGTAGATGAAGAAATTGCATTGTTAGCAGGGCCACAATTAGTAGTGCCTGTACGTAATGCACGTTATTGCTTAAATGCAGCAAATGCGCGTTGGGGTTCTTTATATGATGCACTTTACGGTTTTGATGTAATTTCAGAAGAAGGCGGTGCAGAAAAAGGAAAAGGATATAACCCTGTACGTGGTGCGAAAGTTATTGAGTTTGCTAAAAACTTCTTAAATGAAATTTTCCCGCTTGCGCAAGGCTCACATGCTGATGCAACTAAATATGCAATCGAGCAGAATAAACTGGTTGTGACTTTAAAAGATGGTACTAAAACTGGCTTAGCTCATGAAGCTCAATTTGTGGGCTTCAATGGTGAAGAAGCGAACCCTTCAGAAGTTGTTCTTTTGAGTAATGGCCTACATGTCATTATTGAAATTGATGCGAATAGCCCAATTGGCCAAACTGATTTAGCGGGTGTTAAAGATCTAACACTTGAAGCTGCGGTTACAACAATTCAGGATCTTGAAGACTCTGTAGCAGCTGTTGATGCAGAAGAAAAAGTTGAAGGTTATCGTAACTGGTTAGGTTTGATGAAGGGTACTCTTCAAGAATCTATCGAAAAAAATGGTAAAACAATTGTTCGCGCTTTGAATAAAGACCGTGAAATTAAAAATTTGATCGGTGGCACAACAAAACTTCATGGTCGTTCACTTATGTTACTTCGTAACGTAGGTCATTTAATGACGAATCCAGCGATTTTAGTTGATGGTGAAGAAATTTTCGAAGGTATTATGGATGCGTTGGTAACGCCATTGTTATCAATTGCTGACATCCGTAGTGAAAACGAAAATAAAAACTCTCGTAAAGGGTCTATGTATATTGTTAAACCAAAAATGCATGGTCCTGAAGAAGTTGCTTTTGCTGTTGAGTTATTTGAGCGTGCTGAGCAAGCCCTAGGATTACCAGCGAAGTCTTTAAAAATCGGTATTATGGATGAAGAACGCCGTACATCTGTAAACCTGAAAAACTGTATTGCTGCTGCTAAAGATCGCACAATCTTTATTAACACTGGGTTCATGGACCGTACTGGTGATGAAATTCATACTTCTATGGAAGCTGCTCCAGTTGTTCGTAAAGAAGCGGTTAAAACACAAAAATGGATTGCTGCATACGAAAACCGTAACGTTGCAATTGGTTTGAAATGTGGTTTACAAGGTAAAGCTCAAATTGGTAAAGGCATGTGGCCAAAACCAGATAGCATGAAAGATATGTTGGCAACTAAAGCTGCTCATCCAAATGCTGGTGCTTCATGTGCTTGGGTTCCATCACCAACTGGTGCTGTACTTCATGCAATGCATTACCATCAAGTAAATGTAAAAGCACGTCAAGATCAGTTAAAAGCTGAAGAAATGTTGTCATTAGATGACTTGTTAACTCCTCCATTTGCAACTGATACAAACTGGTCAGCAGAAGAAATTAATAACGAACTTGAAAATAACTGCCAAGGTATTTTAGGTTACGTTGTTCGTTGGGTTGACTTAGGTGTAGGTTGTTCAAAAGTTCCTGATATTAACAATGTGGGCTTAATGGAAGACCGTGCAACATTACGTATTTCTTCTCAACATGTTGCCAACTGGTTACGTCACGGTATCGTGACTCGTGAACAAGTTGAAGAAGTGCTTAAACGCATGGCAAAAATTGTTGATGAACAAAATGCGAATGATCCATTGTATAAACCAATGGCAGCTAACTTTGAAACTAATATTGCTTTCCAAGCAGCTTCAGACCTTATCTTTAAAGGTTGTGAACAGCCTTCTGGTTATACTGAGCCATTACTACATGCGGCTCGTTTAAAATTAAAAGGTTATACAGGTGACTAATTTTAACCTGTTATAAAAAAGCCTCTTCGGAGGCTTTTTTATTTCCGGTATATTTTGTGCTTATAGATAAGGCGTGAATTTATAAATAAAGGATTTCAAGTTTGATTAACTTAAAAAATCTCGATCGTGAAAATTGGCTTCTATGCGCAAAATTATCATTAGATGAATCTCAAAAGGACTATGTCGCGCCAAATGTATACTCTATTGCTGAGTCTAAAGTCGAGGAACACTTTAAAAAAACGCTAACTGAGAATTCAAGTTAGCGTTGAAGGAAATGGAATTAACTAAAGTTAAAAGCGATATTAATTGCTACTCACAATCCCAATTTTAGTTACACCTAAACGCTGCGCCGTGGCCATGACCATCGCTACATTTTTATATTCAGCCATTTGGTCTGGTTTAAGTTTGATTTGGTCTTGATCTTTTTTGGCGACAACACCTTGAAATAAAGTCTCTAGTGCCTTGCGGTCAGAAACCTGTTGGTTATTCCAAAATACTTTGCCTGCTGCATCAATTCTTACATCAATGACTTCAGGTGGCTTTTCATTTGTTGGTGGCGGTGTGCCATTTGGCAAATTAATATTAATCGCATTGTTTGGTGCAGGTATAGTAATAATAAACATAATAATGAGTACCAGCATGACATCAATAAGCGGTGTCATGTTCACCTCTAGCATTACATCGTCATCATTATTTGAGCCAACATTCATACCCATAAAATTCTCCTTAAAATCATTACGGGGAAGCTGGAGGGGTAGTAACAAAGGCAATTTTGCCAATACCAGCTTGTTTGGTCGTACTAATGACCTGATCTATCGCTTCAAAATGAGTAAGCTGATCTCCTCGAATATGTACCTCCGGCTGCGGTCTTTTTTGTGCCACAGCCTGTAATTTTGCTAACAATATTTCTTTATTCGGTACATAACTCTCGTTCCAGAAAATATCGCCTTTCTTATTAACTGAAAGTTGAATATTTTCAGGCGTGGTCGCGTACGGAGTATTTTTTTCTTCTGGTAGTTTCACCGGAACCGTATGTGTAACTACCGGAATAGTAATAAGAAAAATAATAAGTAAAACCAACATGACATCTACGAGAGGTGTCGTGTTAATCGTTCCAATCATTTCTTCATCATCTTCAGAACCAACACTCATACCCATAATGTCTGCTCCTGATTATTTAATGCTGCGATTAATTGAATTGTTGGTATTAATTTCTCCGCTTAATAAAACTGCATGTAGATCTGAACCAAATGAACGAACATTTTCCATCACTGCTTTATTACGACGAGTCAACCAGTTGTAACCCAATACAGCCGGTACTGCGACTGCAAGACCAATAGCTGTCATAATGAGAGCTTCACCAACTGGGCCTGCAACTTTATCAATAGATGCCTGACCTGAAATCCCGATTGCAGTTAAAGCG
>NZ_POYH01000080.1:104927-114925 GCF_002899995.1 Acinetobacter sp. AKBS16
ATTCCCCATACTGTTCCGAAAAGACCTACGAAAGGTGCTGTAGAGCCAACTGTTGCTAAAAAAGCGAGACCGCCGCCTAAATGGTTTTGTACTTTTTCAATCGCACGTTGTATTGAAATGCTCACCCAAGTATTAAAGTCAATGCGTTCAAGTAGAGAGCCGCCGTGTGATTTAGTCGAGTTAATGCCTTTTTCTGCAATAAAACGGTATGCGCTACTTTGTTCTAAACCTTCTGCAGCATTATCAAGCGAAGTTGCCTCCCAGAAATGTTTTTCAGCTTCTTTACCTTGGCGTTTGACTTTACCTTGTTGTAATAATTTAGAGATGATGATGTACCAAGTACCAATCGACATGAGTACTAAAATAAATAAGGTAGACTTAGCGACTAAGTCACCTTCACGCCAAAGGGCTTCTAGACCATATGGATTTTTAACAGTTTCACTTGTTGCAGGCTTTGGTGGTGGAGTTGGAGTAGTTGTATTTGAAGTAGCTTCAGTAGTTGCTGTTGCCACAGGAGCATTGCTCGTTTCTTCTGCGAAAACTGAGCTTAATGGAAGTAACGAGCAAGCTGCGATTAAACTTGCAGAAGCGAAATGTACTAGTGGTTGAGTTGATTTTTTCATCATATATCTCCAATATTTTTTAATTTCTTGCTAATTCAATTGTTTATTCAATTACGAATGGATATTCAATTTCATACCAGTCTTGCTGAGGCACGCCATCTTTCATTGCTGGTTTGAACGTACATAAGCTGTAGGCTTTAGTTGCTGCTTTATCTAAAATTTTGCTGCCACTCGATTTTTTTACTTTGGCATCAATGACTTTGCCGGATGTATCAACCAAAACACGTATACGCACCGTTCCTTGCTCTTCGTTCATGAGTGCTTCGCGTGGATATTCCGGTTTTTCACAGCCCGCAGAGCCTTCTGAAACACCACGAGTTACACCAGCGGGTTTAGGTGCTGGTGCAGCCGCTGCCACTGGAGCGGGTGCAGCAACAGGGCTCGGAGAAGGAGTACTAGGTGCAGCAGGAGCCGGAGTAGCGACTTTAGTCGGTTGAGCTACTGGCGTCGTTTTTTGTACTGGTGTTGCTACTTTCTCTACTTCTTTTGGTGGCTCAGGAACCTTGGCAACTTTTTCGACCATTTTTGGTGGCTCAGGTGGTTTTTCCTTTGGTTTCGGCTCTTCCGGCTTTGGTGGAGGAGGTGGCTTAATATCCTGAATAATTTGTAATTCCACAGGTTTTTCTGCTGGTTTTTGAATATTGTTTGCTAAACCTGACATCAGAATATAGGCAACAAGAAGATGCAGAAAAATGACTGCAGCAATACCAATTAGGCGTTTGGCAGATTTATTTTCTATGTCTGTAAAAGTCATGCCCATAGTTACTCCTGAAACTGTAGACAAACAATTTTTAAATTAATGTTTGGCTAAGGATGAGTATTCGGTCTGCAAACACGATCTCTAAAGTCGTGTTTGCAAAATAACCACTTAGAACTTGTATGTACCACGTAAATAGTATGTACGTCCTGTTGGGTCACCATACCGAGGGTCATATCCGTATTGGAAATTATCTAAAACGTTTGAAGCAGATGGGTCTTCGTCGAAAATATTTTTAATACCCGCTGTTAGCTCAAGATTTTTAAAGCCTTTATAGGTACCAGAAATATTATAGAGGGTATAATCACTAACTTTGTGATGATCATATTGTTCTTCACCTATCTGATTTTGATCATCGTAACCACGTACAAACTGTTGTTCAAAAACTAATTTCCAATTTTCATATGCCCAGTTAATATTAGCCGTGTGTTTCCATCGGACGACAGCAGGGTCCTCATATAGACCAACCTGTCCTGTCCATGGCTCACCTTTTGAGTCGCGATAATCTAGTTTGGATACATAAGTCCCATCAATTCCAAAGCCAAAACGGCCAGTGGATGTCATTGGAGTTAAATAATTTAGGCTAATATCAAAACCTTCTGTTTTCATGCCACCAGAGTTGAATAAGTTGGTTTTTATATAGTCGATAGTACCATCAGCATTTCTTACAAAAAGAGCAGAGTATTTTTCAGGTTCCCCAAAGATGGTGGCTTCTCCCACCTGAGCAATTAGGTCGTCAATTTTAATATTGAAATAGTCAACCGTTAGTACAAGATTTTTAATTGGTTCAAAAACAAAGCCGGCAGTAAATGATTTTGATTCTTCTGGTTGTAAATCTTTTGAGCCTCCCTGTAATTTCATAAATTGAGTATTACAAAAGTCATTTTTATTTTTCCCTTCTACGACCTCACCGCCTGGGCAATAAAGTGGGTCATTATATTTTGCACCAGTATAAGTTTTGCTTTGAGCAGCATTAATCTCATATAGGCTTGGTGCACGGAAACCTGTGCTATATGAAGTACGGAACATGAGTTGTTTTAATGGTTCCCAACGGATCGCGAATTTAGGATTAAAAGTATCGCCAAAGTCACTATAGTCATCGTAACGGGCTGCAAGTTGTGCTTCGATCGTTTTGGTTATAGGTATTTGTAATTCAGCAAATGCAGAGGTAATGTCTCGGTCACCGGAATTATCAGGTTTACTAGGGTCTGTACCACTACTAGGAGCTTGACGGACTAAATCTGCATTAATATGTTGTTTCCAATCTTGATTAGTAAAGCTGCCTCCTAAAGCAAAACCAACCTCACCAGCAGGTAAAGTAAAAATAGGGCGGCTAATACTGAAGTCAGCAGTAGTGGATTCTAAAGTTGCTTCATTATATTTCCCTTTAACTGATAAATTATTCCAGATATTAGGATCACTACTTTCACCAAATGGGTTTAATGTTCCGTTATTTAATGCATCTTGTAATTTAGTCTTATTTAATTGACCAGTAACGAAATTATCTGAGGCTTCACTTTTTGCATAGGTAACACCTGTGTTTAAATCCCAGCCCCATACGTCACCTTCCAAACCTGCAAAAAGCCGATGTGATTCATTAATTGATTTAGCTATACGGTTTCCTGCATGTGATCGTAAATAGAGTTCAAGGGGAGCACCACTTAACCCTTTAACGCTAGGAACAATACCATTGCCTGGATAATATGGACTATCACTTGGAAGGGTGACGCGAGTTGACAGATTACTGCGGCTAAATGGGTCAGGGGCAACAGAAGTGATAACTTCAATACGTGAATAAATATATTCACCAATAGCATTTAAATTATCGTTAACTTTGAATGTACCACGTCCTAAAACAGAAACGTTTTCTACATCTGGTTTGATACCTATCAAAGCTTGAGTATTTGCATAACAGAATCCTTCTTCTGCTGACTCTGCGGGACCCAAACATTGACCATTTTGAGCATAGGGATTTCCTGAAACTCCAGATATAGGGTCATAAAAATTTGAGGTAAAGGCATTAGCAGAGCGTCCATCAAGACCGAGTTCTGGTAATACTCCTCCACGTTCAGAAATTCTTCGGTCTTTCGCCATAATGCCGTTAGTACGACGATAATCTACAACACCGAAAATATTAAAACCATCTTCATCTAAGTCGCCGTAGCCACCAAAGATAGAAATATCTTGTTTATCACCACCTTTGTGTTCTGGTTGTAATAAACCTGCGCTAATACCTACACCTTGATATGTTTTTTTTGTAATGAAATTAATAACCCCTGCAACAGCATCAGCACCATAAACTGCTGAGGCACCATCACGTAAAACTTCAATACGATCAATCATTGCTAAAGGAATAATATTTAGGTTTACAGTGGAAGTACCAAAAGGGTTCGCTGCGAGGCGTCGTCCATTAAGTAAAACGAGTGTTTTATCACTACCTAAACCCCGAAGGTTAGCAGTAGAACCATCGGTATTACTGGCACCCACATTCTGGTCAGTTGAAAAACCTGCCTGATTTGAACTTACACGGGTTAATGCTTCTTCAACTGTAGTAACGCCAGCATTTGCGAGATCTTCGCCTTTAATAATGGTAATTGGCGAAGCACTTTGTGCCGCAACCCCTTTAATTGAAGAACCTGTAACGGCAACTTTTACGACTTTTGTTGGTTTTTCATCGGTACTTGATTGTTCGGTTTCTGCTGCTTGTGCCATGGTAAGACACATCATGCTTAAACTAAGGGTGCTTAATTTAAGAATTGTTTTGCCAATCTTGGGGGTTGCCTGAGATCGAACATTGTATTTTTTTTTCATCGTGGACTTGATCCCTTTTTGTTGTCGTTAGCGATATTGCTGGAAAGTTTTTAAGCAAAGCAAGTGCCAACTATATATTTTTCTTTTTTTAGTTTATGCAAAATATTGATAAATATTGATTTTATTATGCTTGAGTATGATGCTTTAGCTTTTTTGATATAAAAATAAATTTTCCATTTGGAAAATTTTTTCATGTTGGCGAAAAGTTTCAAATTTATTTGTATAAAAAATATACATTACTGGACTCTTCACATGCTTATTAAATAAAAATGTATCGTTTTAGAGCCTTTTAATATGTAATGTTATAATATTTATCATTACATGGTTAAATTATATTTTTATTATTAATCAATAGATTGTTTTAAAAGTATCTGTAAGTTAGGCTTGATCTAATGTGGATCATAATTAATTTTTAATGTATTTTATTTGTGCATTTAAGGTATTAGATGATTAACTTATATGAATATAATATTTGGCAAAAAGTTACTTTTATTTATATAGTTCAAACGTTTTTAAGTATCTAATAAAAATATGAATTTTTAATGTTTTTAAATATTTTAAGATGGATATTAATAAATGGCATGAAATTCGCTTTATATTCAATGGTTACAAAACACTAGGTATTTGAGTTTATTTTTCCATTTGATCAAATCGAAAGAGGATAAAGGAAAGTAAATTTTAAATCCTAAATAGGCCTATCTGTTGAAAAAGAACTTTTCTTATGCAGATTTAGATGTTACTCAAAAGGATAATATCTTTTAAAAAAACTAATTACGTGGGTATGAACTTGAAATTAAAATTTTTTAAGCTCGCCATTTTAAGTCTGGCTATTACATCAGTTCCTTGTGCTTACGCAATTACGCCAGCGCAACCAAACAAAATTTTGCATGTTGCCTATGAGGCCCCAGATGATGGTTTCGATATGGTCAAAACCACCAATTTCTATAGTGCTAGTATTGCTGAGGCAATTTTTGAGCCTTTACTCAAATATGACTATCTAGCGCGTCCATTACAGTTAGTTCCCAATACTGTAGAAAGCCTGCCCAAAGTGGAACAAGACGGTAAAGTTTATATATTTAAAATTAAGCCAGGTATCTATTTTACCAATGATCCAGCTTTTAAAGGTAAACGCCGTGAGTTGGTGGCTGAAGACTACGTCTATACAATTAAACGTATTTTAGACCCTAAAAATAGAGCGCCTTCTGTTTCTTTTATTGATGGTAAGTTACAAGGTGCCGATGCGGTTGTAGCTCAAGCAAAAAAAACTGGAAAATTTGATTATGCTACTCCG
This sequence comes from Acinetobacter sp. AKBS16, assembly GCF_002899995.1. Taxonomy (NCBI): domain Bacteria; kingdom Pseudomonadati; phylum Pseudomonadota; class Gammaproteobacteria; order Moraxellales; family Moraxellaceae; genus Acinetobacter; species Acinetobacter sp. AKBS16. The sequence continues at coordinate 110,410 of NZ_POYH01000080.1, forward strand.
ATTGCTGGAGTTAAAGCTCTTGATCGATATACTCTACAATTTACTTTGACTCGCCAAGACTTTAATTTTCCTTATATTCTTGCCTATATTACTTTTGGTGCTGTTGCTAAAGAGGTTGTTGACTATTACGGTGACCGTATTGGTATGCATCCCGTAGGTACTGGTCCTTATATGTTAAGTAAATATGTACCGAGAAGTAAGGTCGAGTTAGTTGCTAATCCTGATTATCGTGGTTTTGTCTGGAATTTTAAGTCAACAGGAACACCTTGGGATAACCATCTTGTTAAGGAAATGTCTGGAAAGAAAATGCCACAAGTTGGCAAGGTGGTGGTCAGTATTATTGAAGAAGAGCAGTCACGATGGTTAGCTTTTCAGTCTGGACAACTAGACTTTGATAAACTCACAGCGAATGCTGTTCCTCAAGCTTTAGATGGAAATCAGCTTAAAGCTTCTTTTAAGAAGAGAGGAATTAAGCACTATCCAAATAAGGATCCTGAGATTACCTATACTATGATGAATATGCGGGATCCAGTGATCGGTGGTTTTAGCCCAGAAAAAATAGCGCTTCGTAGAGCAATTACTCTGTCATACAATCAAAAAGAAAGCATAAAACAGGCATATAAAAGTCAGGCTGTTAGATCACAAATGTTTATACCTGAAGGTGTAAACGGATATAACCCTAAATATAAAAGTAGCGTAGGATATAATCCGCTGTTAGCAAATAAACTACTTGATTATTATGGTTATAAAAAAGCGGCTGATGGCTATCGGACCTTACCAAATGGCAAACCTTTAATTTTAAAAATCAATACAGAAAATAGCTCAGCATCGGTTATTCATTCAGAACTCTGGAAAAAAAATCTAGATGCGATTGGCATTCGAGCTGACTTTAAGGTAAGTAACTTTGCAGATAACTTAAAAGCCGCTACTCAATGTAAATATATGATCTGGAGCGGTGCATGGATTGCTGACTATCCTGAAGGAGATAATTTTGCACAATTACTATATGGACCAAATGCTGGGCAGGGAAACCATGCTTGTTATCAGTCTAAAACCTATGATGCTCTTTATACTCAGGCCATTCATTTACCACCTCAACAACGGCTCCCATATTACGAAAAACTTAACCGTCAGATAGAAGCTGATAACCCTTGGATTATTCATGTAACACGAATTCGTAATTGGTTGATACAGCCTCAAGTTCAGGGGTTTAAAGCTCACCCAATGATGAATACAAACTGGCAATATCTTGATATTACCCCTATTAAAAAATAATTTTAGATAAAGATCATCATGACCGAAAATTTAAAACAAAAGCTTAAGCACTGTAGTGTCGGCCTATTCTTTGCCGGAATGGCTTTAACGGGTTCTATATCTATTTTTGCGAAAAGCCCAGCCGATCCAAATAAAGTTTTGCGTTATGTATTCCCAACAGCTGAAACAGGCTTCGACCCAGCTTATGTACATGACTTATATTCAGCGCATGTACTCACATCTATATTTGAAACTTTATATACCTATGACTATTTGGCAAGACCAGCAAAATTAATCCCACACGTGGCTACGGCTATGCCAGAAGTGAGTGCAGATGGTCTGACTTATACCATTCATATTAAGAAGGGTATTTACTTTACAGCCGACCCAGCGTTTAAAGGTAAACCTAGAGAGTTAACAGCTTACGATTATGCATATTCTTTTAAGCGGTTATTAGACCCGAATTTACGCTCACCCAATAGTTGGTTATTGGAAGATAAAATTGAAGGTATGAATGCTTTAGTCAAAGCAGCCAATAAATCCGGAAAATTTAATTACGATCAAAATGTAAGTGGTTTACAAACACCTGATAAGTACACTTTGGTGATTCGGTTAGTAAAACCAGACTATAACTTTCCTTTATTACTGGCTCATGATCCGACAGGTGCGGTGGCACGCGAAGTCATCGAGAAATATAAAGATAAAGCTGGTTTTGTTATGGGGCATCCAGTAGGAACTGGACCTTATATGCTCAGTAAGTGGATACCTGCCTCACGTATTGTTTTAAAAGCAAATCCTGAATATCGAGGTTTTATTTGGAACTTTAATGCCAGTAGCCCCGGGGATGAAGCAATTGTAAAGCGCCTTAAAGGTAAACAAATGCCTCAAATCGGCACAATTGATATTCAGGTCATGGAAGAAAACCAGTCACGATGGTTAGCATTCCAGCGTGGTGAGGTAGATATCATTCAGCTTGAAGGGCAATTAGTTTCAAAAGCGATTAAAGACGGTAAATTAAGACCCGAGCTTGCAAAAGAAGGCGTGCAATTATCTCGTATTGTTGATCCAGAAATTAGTTATATCTATTGGAATCTCAAAGATCCCGTTGTTGGAGGAATGAGTAAAGAAAAAATTGCCTTACGCCGTGCTATTGCGATGTCCCGTTCAATAGATCAAGAGATTAAATTGGTAAGGAATAGTGATGCAGAACGTCTTCATTTCCCAGTTCCACCTGGTGTAGTGGGATATGACTCACAGTATAGAAGCAGTACACCATATTCAGTAAAAGCAGCCAATCTGCTGTTGGATCGATATCACTACAAAAAAGATGCTTCTGGTTGGCGTACACAACCAAACGGCAAGCCGCTCGTGGTCGAATATAAAGCGCGCAATGACAGTATTGGCCAACAAAGTGCTGAACTTTGGAAGAAAAACTTCGATAACCTACATATTCGCATGGTGTATAAGCCAATGCTTTTTTCAGACTTACTTCGATCACAAAAACAATGTGAGGGAATGTTTGGTTCTTCTGCATGGATCGCTGATTATCCAGATGGGGATAATTTTATGCAGAATTTTTATGGTCCAAATACTCATATGACTAACTGGTCTTGTGGTTCGATACCAGAGTTTGATGAGTTGTACCGCCAGTCTCAACAAGTGAAGCCAGGCCCAGAAAGAGATGCGTTATATCGAAAAATGACGCGCTTGTTAGAGGTTTATATGCCTGTGCAAATGTCTTATGCACGCTATCGCAATATGTTGGCCCAACCACGAATTATTGGATATAAGAAGCATCCGATTTTACATGCTGAATGGATGTACTTCGATATTGATACAAATACGAAATCTAATCATTAAATGAAAAAAATTGGAGATACGATGAAAAATAATACACTGAAAATGACTACATTATGTATGTTGACCATAGGTATAAGTCAATTTGCATCGGCTGAAGTGACGCGTGCGACATTACCATTACTCAAAGCAGAGCAACTCCCAGCATGGTGTGATTCTAATTTAAAAAAAATTCAGCAAGAGATTTCTAGTTTTGAAAAAACGCCTGTTAAAAACGATGCTGCCGCTGCTCCGATATTAGCCAAGTGGGATAAAATTTTTGCTCATCTTGAAGATTTTTCGGGGCCCATAGGTCTATATAGTAACGTCGACCCAGATGCGAAATTACGTAAGGCAGCCGAAGACTGCGAAATCAAAATTAATCAGTTTCATACTGATATCTTCCAAAATTCAAAACTATATAACGTAATTAAAAATACAAAAGCAAATGATCCGATTGACCAGAAATACCGTCAAGATATTCTGGATCAATTTGAAGACACAGGGGTTCAGTTAGAACCAGCAAAACGCGCAAGAATGAAGGCTATTCTGGATGAGTTGACTAAACTCGAACAAGAATATAACCGCAATATTCGTGATAACCCTGAAAAACTTGAATTTACTCCTGAAGAAATGAAAGGGCTGCCAGAAAGTTATATTTTAGGGTTAAAGAAAAATGCTAAAGGTAACTATCTATTAGGTTTTGAGTATCCGGAATATCGTCCATTTATGGAGCTAGCGGATAATGATGATGCTCGAAAAAGATATCAAATCGCTTTTACGCGACGTGGAACTGAACAAAATTTAAAACTACTCAAACAGGCAATAGATTTACGTTATGAACTTGCACAATTATTTGGAAAAGCGAGTTATGCAGATTGGGCTTTAAAAGACCGAATGGCAAAAACACCAGAGGCTGTAAACAAGTTCTTGGCAGAAGTACAAAAAACTGTAGCACCACTTGAACGTAAAGAAGTAGAAGAGCTTCGTGCATTTAAAGCACAAACCTTAAAGACGCCGTTAGACAAAACCGAGATAACGCGTTGGAGTGAAGCTTACTGGAGCGAAAAACTTCGTAAGAGTAAATATCAAATTGATCAGGAAAAGCTTCGTGATTATTTTCCGACTTTAGCCGCACAAAAATGGTTATTTGCTATTTCATCTGATCTTTACGGTATTGATTTTAAACCTGTCAAAGTTAAAGCATGGCAGGATGAAGTTGAATATTACGATGTAGTTGATAAAAAGACAGGAAAACTCCTTGGTGGCTTATATATGGATAAATTCCCCCGTGAAGGGAAATACGGCCATGCAGCAGTTTGGGGAGTATATGGTGGCAGCACTTTAACCAACCGATTACCGATTTCAGTATTGGTGACCAACTTTAACCGTAAAGGTTTAAATAGTGATGAGCTTGAAACTTTTG